>NZ_RWIV01000001.1:2465000-2765000 GCF_003944835.1 Bacillus sp. HMF5848 | reverse complement strand
AGCTTTAACAAAGATTTTTTACAGGATGATTAGTAAAAAACATTCAATAGTGTTAGCAGAAAAGGGACTGTTCAATAAATGCCTAGCATTTTTTTGGACAGTCCCTTCTTCACATTTCAAAAAAGTACTAAATGCGCCTAGAATTATTGAATGACATGTAATCCATTTGTGCAATTGTTAAATAATATTTCTTTTACTTGATTTACATTTTCCTTGTTGCATTGTACTATAACGAATACACCACCTTTTTTACTCTTTTGTTTCTTGAGTCTAATTAAATCTACAACATATCCAACGCCCAAACCGATGAAAAGAGATAAAAGCCCCCAGGTAACAGGTCCGCCTATTAATACAAATCCATATATAACGCCAAACAATGAGAAGATGGTACCAAAAGCAAAGCTGAAAATATTTAAATTCACGACATCACCTTTTAGAATGTCAAGGGTTTTTTGCGCCGGTTGCACTTCTGTTAGTGGGATAGCGAGAACTTTGTCTTGGCTTAACCCATGCTCTCTTAGCTCATTAATAGCTAATTCAACATATAAAGAGTTATCAAATGAACCGATGATATTCATGCCATCAACTTCCTTCTGTAGGAATGAAATGCTATTTAAAAGTGACTTGTTTTGAAATTTATTAATTAAATAATAATCTTGTTGTTGCTTCATTAAATGGTTAAATGAATCACAATTCTGATAAGCGTCATAGGCAGCAAAGCAATACATGGACGGTAAAAATATTAGCCATTCTGGATTCAAGATTTGACTAGCCGAATAAACATTTCCAGTAAAGGTAAGATGAATACTTGTTAAAAGATTAGAAAAATACACAACAATAACCATCCATACTATAATATAAAATCCTGATGGTGTTCGACCTATATATAAATGACCTAGTCCTGGGAATACAAATGACCAAAATATCGCGATTTTATTGCTAAACTTATCTAAATAATTATTCTCTAATGCAGAAAAAGAAATCGGTTCTATTTCTGAGACAGAACCATTTGTGTCAGCCAAGATAGCATATTTGTTTATATCAATTGCGACTCTTCCACTATCCCAAATGCTAAACAAATATACGGGTACATATAAAAGAATCCAGTTCGTGTCAAGTACTTGAATTGCTTCCTCATAGCGTCCTAAAAATGTATAAAAGATTGCTAAGTTTAAATGTGCATTTATGTTTACAATAAATTCCCAAATGATTAATAAGAAACCCCTAAGGTATTTACAAATCATAATATGACCGAATCCAGGCATAGCTGCTGACCACCACATAACTGCATTCGGACTTCTTAGCTGAGCAATATTAATGTTAAATGCTGTTAAGATACCTTTTTTATAGCGTGTTTTGTTCATGTGCAGCACTCATTTCACAATTGTATATGAAAATTTTCTCCAATTCAGTTGAAATTTATGAATGAATACCTTTCTTCAATCTGCTTATTAAAGGAAAATGTATTACTAAATACTCTATACGCTGACAAAAAATTTACATTTTACGACAAGTCTTTACATTTTTTAATACGAACTTTACGTCTTGTTTATATGACCTTTGCAAAAAACAACTAGAATATAAATTGTTGGCTTGAGGTTAGAGAGACAGAGGAGGGTTTTACGTGAGGATAGAATTAAAAGACCTTACGATGGCATTCCAGGATGTTACGGCTGTTAACAAATTGAACGTGACAATTGAGGAAGGCTCACTTGTATCATTGTTAGGACCAAGCGGATGTGGAAAGAGTACTACATTGTTTATGCTTGCAGGTCTATATAAACCAACAGCAGGACAACTCTATTTTGGAGATCAACTTGTAAATAAAGTGGAGCCAGAGAATCGTGAGATTGGTATGGTTTTTCAAAATTATGCTTTATACCCACATATGACTGTATTAAAAAATATAATGTTTCCACTTAAAATGGCAAAAGTCGCAAGAGCAGAAGCAGAACAGAGTGCTATGGCAATGGCTAAATTAGTTAAGATTGATCATTTAGTTAATAGAAAACCAGGTCAGCTTTCTGGAGGACAACAGCAACGTGTGGCAATTGCTCGTGCGTTAGTAAAGCAACCTAAACTGTTATTGCTAGATGAGCCTTTATCGAATTTAGATGCTCGACTTCGTTTGGAAATGCGCGAAGAAATTCGTCGTATTCAGCAAGAGGTAGGTATTACAACAATTTTTGTCACGCATGATCAAGAAGAAGCGATGAGTATCTCAGATCACATATTACTTATGAAGGATGGAGAATATCAGCAATTCTCAGGGCCTCAAGATATGTATGAGAACCCTAGTAATCTTTTCGTGGCAAAATTTATGGGCACTCCTCCTATTAACATATTAGAAGGCAAGTACCAGTCTCCATCAAATAAGCTTGTTGTCGAAAATAAAGAACTTCACTTTTTGCTACCTGATAGAATAGACGGAAAACAACTTACAATAGGAATAAGACCAGAAAGCTGGACAGTAGCAAACCAAGCTTCAGAAAACACATTGCCAGTAACGCTAAAGCTTGTTGAACGAATTGGAAGAGATACTTTAATTACCGCGACAATTAATAATAAATCAATAAGAGCTTTCGTTTCTACGAAATTTACAGGCAAACCAGGTGATACAGTACATCTTCAAATCAACAATATGTATGTTTTTGATACAAAAACGGAGGAACTTATACGGAGGTATGATGGGAGGGTGCAAAGTTGATTGAAAAACCAACTATAAAAAGTACCCTGACTGCTCTTCTATATTTGTTGCCGGCACTTATTATTTTAGGCGTATTTAACATTTATCCTATTATTAAGTCTTTTTTAATGAGCTTTTACATAGATTATGACTATTTTAATGATATTGTATTAGCGCGTGGCTTTGATAACTTTGTTTATATTTTTAGCGACCAAGAATTTTGGTTATCTATGAAAAATACATTAGTATTTGTTGTCGGAGTTGTACCTCTTTCTATTATTATTTCACTTTGTATTGCACTTTTACTGAATGCCAATATAAAGTTAAGAGGCTTGTTTCGCACCGTGTACTTTATACCGTTTGTTACGTCAGTAGTGGCAGTATCAATTGTGTGGCGCTGGATTTTTCATACGGATTATGGTTTGTTAAATTATTTTCTAGGTTTTTTAGGAATAACTCCTATTCAATGGTTAACAGACCCAAAATGGGCTATGCCAGCACTCATCATATTAAGTATATGGAAAGGGCTAGGTTACAATATTGTAATTTTTTTAGCTGGCTTACAAACTATTAATCAACAATATTATTTAGCAGCACGAATTGATGGAGCAAAACCTTGGCATCGATTTTTAAATATTACAGTGCCACTTTTATCGCCGACAACGTTTTTTATATCTATCGTGTCAATCATCAATTCCTTTAAAGTATTTGATGAAGTGTTTGCTTTATTCAATGGAAAGCCAGGACCTGCATACAGTGCCCAGACAGTTGTTTATTATATTTTTGAGAAGTTTTATAACGAATGGGAGATTGGGATTGCGTCTGCAGCAGCCTATGTTCTATTCCTCGTAATCTTTATCTTTACGCTTGTACAACTTTATGTTGGGAAGCGCAAGGTTACGTATTAAGGAACAGAGGAGGAGTATTGATGAGAGATGCACTGTCTAAAAGTTTTATATATATATTACTAACCATCGGCGGATTACTGATGCTTTTACCGTTCATTTGGATGGTTAGCACCTCATTGAAACCTGCTAATGAGGTTATGCTTATGCCACCACAATGGATACCATCTGATGTGCAGTGGAATAACTATGCGGAAGCTTGGGCTATGGCACCATTTGCGAGGTATACGTTTAATAGCTTCCTCGTTACTATATTAAGTACGATAGGGGAGTTAATCACAACTATTTTAGCGGCATACGCGTTTAGCCGGATTCAGTTTTACGGCAAGGATGTTGTGTTTGCAGTGTTATTAGGAACCATGATGGTACCCGGAGAAGTATTATTAATTCCTAACTATGTCACCCTTTCTAATCTTGGTTGGATTGACCGCTATGAGGCTTTAATCGTACCTTGGCTAGCAAGTATATTTGCAATCTTCTTGCTGCGTCAATTTTTCCTAGGAATTCCTAAGGAGCTTGGCTACGCTGCGAAAATAGACGGATGTAGTAATTTTAGATATTTATGGACTATTATGGTCCCGCTTGCTAAACCAGCTCTTATCACAATTGCATTATTAAAAGCAATTGGTAGCTGGAACGCCTTTTTATGGCCATTAATAGTAACAAGTTCAAAAGAGATGCGAACATTACCAGTTGGGCTTACACAATTTAGCACTGAAGCTGGTACCATTTATGAGCTATTAATGGCAGCATCAACAATGATTATACTACCAATGGTTATTTTATATTTAATCTTACAAAAGTATATTATTGAAGGTGTTGCACGAGCTGGTATTAAAGGTTAACGGTTTTATTGGCAAAATGCCATTAAACATATAATTAAACAAAATAACTTTGGGGGTAACAATCAATGAGAAAATGGTTAGTTTTACTTCTTACGTCAATACTTGCAATGGGACTTTTAGCTTGTGGGAATGAGCAAGCTTCAGAAAATCAAGAAGATGCACCAAAAGAAGACACAAGCAATGAAGAAGCAGCTTCAGAAGAAACAGCACCAACAGGTATTCAAACAGTTCTTGACAAAGAAGTAGAAATTGAGTTTTGGCACGCTATGAGTGGCGGTCATGAAGAGGCTTTAACAAAGATTACCGATGATTTCAACGCTCAAAGTGAGTTTGTTAAAGTAAAACTTGTGAACCAAGGTGGCTATGGCGACCTTTCACAAAAAGTAATGGCTTCAGCGAAAGCAAAAACGTTACCAGTTATGTCTCAAGCATATGAAGATTGGATTACTGAATATTTACAAAATAATCTTGTGACAGATCTTACTCCTTACATTAATGACCCACAATATGGTTGGTCTACTGATGAATTAAATGACGTAGTAGAAATTTTCCGTGAAGCAAATATGTGGGATGGTAAATATTACGGTATGCCATTTAACAAAAGTACTCGTATTTTATTCTATAACAAAGGATTGTTAGAAGAGAAAGGTGTACAAGTTCCTACAAATTGGGAAGAACTTCGTACGGCAGCAGAAGCATTAACCTTTGAAAAAGATGGTAAAAAAGTAGTTGGTATGGGATTCGAAAACTCTATCGGTCTAGAAATTAACATGTTTATTGAGCAAGCGGGTGGAGAATTAATGGACGAAAATACGAAAGAAGTTAAATTGAATTCTCCTGAGGCAAATGAAGCAGTTAGCTTCATTAAAGGTATGATCGATGAAGGTGTAGCACGTCTTGCTGGTGAAGATGGTTATATGTCAAATCCATTCGGTCGTGGTGATGTAGCCATGTACATTGGTTCATCTGCCGGAATTCCTTACGTAGCTAGTGCCGCTGAAGGAAATATTGAATGGTCTGCGAGTGTTTTACCTTCAGGTGAGAAGGCAGCTACTCCATTTGCTGGAACAAATGTAACTGTATTTAACTCTGCATCAGATGAAGAAAAATTAGCGGCATGGGAATACATTAAATTCCTAATTAATACAGAAAATACAGCATATTGGGCTGAGAAATCAGGTTATCTACCAATCCGTTATTCTGCGTTAGAAAGTGATGCTTGGAAAGCTTATACAGAAGCTAACCCTGTTTATGGTGTAGGAGAGCAACAATTTGATGCGGGTTTTTATGACCCACGTGTAGTTGGTGCATATGGTATGAAAAATGCCATTGCCAAAGAAATTGATAACATTTTACTTGGACAAAAAACAGTGGAGCAAGGCTTAGCAGATGCACAAGCTGCTGCTGAAGCAGAATTAAAATAATGATATAGAGAGGAACCTATAAAAAGGTTCCTTTCTATCTTTTTTCGAGGTGATTATATGTCAGAGACATCTATTCAATTTCATAGTGGTTTACGTTCTATTGGAGGAACAGTTGTTACAGTACAATACAAGGATGCACGTGTTATTTTTGATTTTGGCTTAACCTACAATCCAGCCAATAACATTTTTGATGGACAAATAAAACATAGGGAAACAGCTTATGTACGTGATTATCTTCGATTAGGCCTTATACCAGCAATAGATGGTATATATGCAAAAGATGATTTAACAAACCTCACAGAAATAAAGGCTGCAGACGAAGATGAACGACAAACGGCTGTGTTTGTATCCCACTTGCATTTAGACCATATGGGAGCAATTGGCTTTCTTGCGCCATCTATTCCAGTCTATATGACAGACGAAAGTCTTCGCTTATATAATTTACTGGAGACATTAGAAGAATCTGTTCCAGGTAGAAAACCATTACTTCATGCTTGCTCGTACAATTCACCAATTCAAGTAGGAGATATCCAAGTAACGTCTCTAGTATTAGACCATGATGTGTTAGGTGCCTGTGCTTTACATATACAAACACCAGATACATCAATATTATATACAGGAGATTTGCGAATGCACGGAGCACAGCCGAAACGAATTCAAGAGTTTATTCATCGCGCAAAAGAGTTAACTTATGATGTCGTGATCATGGAAGGAACAACGTTACGTTCTGTTGATGAATTGGCAGATGAGGATATTTTTGCAGATGATAGTATACCAGAAGATATGCTAACAGAATTAACAATTCCTTCAGTTGTTGCAGAAGAGCTTAGAAAAACAAGTGATTGGGCTGTTTTTAATATATATCACCGTAACCTTGATCGTGTTAAAGGGATGATTAATGCAGGACAACAAGCAAATCGATTAACTATATTCGAACCGAAGACAGCGTATTTAGCATACAAGTTGATACCTGAAACTACAAATTACGGTGTGTATGTATCTAGTGAAACAGCTGCACAAATTCATAGTAAAAAGCTTCCTGCATGGAAAGAAGAACTGTTAAGTAATGTGACAAATTATCATACTCACACTATTAATGAAAATCCTGAACATTTCTTTCTTCAGAATAGCTATGATAACGCCCTCGAAATGTTAGATCTTAAAGGCGGTGGTATTTACATCCATTCGAATGGTGTGCCATTAGGAATGTTTGACCCTGCATATGAAAACCTGAAGCGAATTCTTAGCATTGTACAATTTAATCATGTTGTTATCGGTACGAGTGGACACGCAATTCCACAGCATTTAAAGCATATTGTTGATGAGTTAGATCCTGCTTTGTTAATTCCGCTTCATAGTCATTATCCAGAGCGATTAAAATCAAAAACTGGCGAACAATTTTTGCCTGAGTTTGGTGTGGTTTATAAGTTAAGCAATCATTATATAACGACGTATTAATAAAATGGCTCTATCCTGAAATAACTGTGGATAACTTTTATTTCATTGATATATGTGCCAATTTATTTGCATGTATGTCTGTTAAAGGTGAGTGTTGATTTTTTAATATTATTGATACCAGCGAAATGCGCGATAGAAGACGAAAGACTAAGAGCGCCACACCCTGTGGCAATATCTTTCTGACCCGCATCGTGCGGGCCTCGGCGGGATGTAGTGGCAGGCGTGAGACACTGCATGCGCATGCGCAGAGGAGGTTCACGGCCACCCCGCGGAAAGCGAGCGCAATGTAGCGAAAATCAACAACAAAGTTTAACAGAGTTAATAAAATAAATACATAGTAGAAACGTATCTGCTGTGTGCCTGAATTTAAAGACAATAGCTTACGTTAACATTGAAGCTATTGTCTTTATGAAAAATTGAACGTGTTCACCCACCATCATTCTTTCAATTCTACAATTGAGACCATTTAAAAGAGGATGGTCGAAAACTATGTTGCTTGTCTTTTCTACATCTCATAAGATGACAAAAGTACATATATTTTACAATAACTCCTTGAAAAGTAATGCAATGTCCATCATTTTCCCTCTATGATTATTAATTTTACTACGATGGTGTAATGTTCTTGATTAAAGAAAGTTCTTTCAAAAACTAGTAGAAATGTCTAATAAACATTAATTAAAAGTGAAATCCCGATTTTGATTTATATTATACTTGGTTGGTTCACAAGATAACCTCATTGTGAATTATCCACACCAAACGATTGATAACGAACTAGATTAATATAAAAATATGTATAAGTCTATCGGTACTAGTCTATACCAACTCCTTTCAACTTACATATACCATTAGTAAGTCGAAAGTAAAGATGCGTGTATTGTCGTTCTTTGCTTTTGAAAAAATTAAAAAGGAGTGGAAATGTATGATGAAAAATACTGGTAATAATAAGCATGATGGCTGTCCGCCACAAATGCCAAACGAATACGCTGATACTAAGCGTGTTGATTGCCTTAATCTTCCTATCTCTCCAGCACTATTAGCAACAGGATTAAGTACGGATGTTATTGATGCACGTGTACCTTTAACAGATTTGTTAGTAGAAGCAGACGTAGAAGCTGATATTTACCTCCCGACAGCAGCCAGAGAAATTAAGAACATTCGTAAGAACGTTTCGCTTAAACAGTGTAAGACAGTTGAATCTGCAGCAGACCCGACTGGCTTTACATTAAAACTATACCTTACAGGTGTTGTTCACAAAAATATTCAATATGTGGAGCATCATACGGGGTATGTAAAGGATTATGCTGTTGATGTACCATTCACATGTAATCAAACAGTATTCATCAGGCCAGCAACGGGAAATCCAGTGGTGTATCCGCTAGGCTTACAGTACAGTTTGAAAAACTCTACGTTAGAATTAAGAGAATTGGCTGACGATGGTCATAGTGCCGATCGCTGTACAGGTGGTTCTTTATCATTTGAAATCTATAATGAACCAGTAGAATGTAAAATGATTGCTTCTGCGGTAAAAGAAGTAGATTTGTATAAAGATTTTGATCATTTTGGTAGATTCAGTAAGATTACAGAAAAAATGGAAGTACTCCTATTATTTAAGTTATGGCAAAGACAACAAATTACAATTGATGACACGCCTCATGGTGGTGGATCAACAGCAGACGATGCTGGAGCAGTTGAAAGAAACGAAGGACAAACTGCACTTGAAAGATTTAAACAAGCTATTCGTAGAGCTAGTATGTAATGTTAAGTGAAAAAAAGGGATCTCAACGATGAGATTCCCTTTTTTACTACAAAATTTGTTGGGTACATAGGAAGCTTTACCTGAATATGACTTTAGTTGATATTATCTATGTTTATAGATTGTTTTTGATAACAATCAATTAATACTTTAGCCTGACCGGTGAGGTCTAGGTTGCACTGTGTGTCTGTTCCTATAAAATTTTCGTGCCACACAGTTTTTACACTGGTTATTTCAAATTTTATATCATCTGCAAAGGATTGCATTTGTCCACGATGATAACTTACGTCATGATTCTTTGTTTGAAACGTGTATTCATAGTGCTCATAATTTGGTACGTGAGGTTCATGAAACCATTCAATAAAAACTACATTATCCCATGGAATTTGGACATGAATTGTCTGTATAGGTTGTTCTATGCTAGTTGGTACACATTGTATATTTGCTACAAACAGGCCTTTGAAAAATACTGCATTTGAAGGTAAAACAGCTTTCCCATTGAATTCTTTAATTGACCAATCTATATTTAATACGTTTTGTATCTTAATAGGTAATTCGATTGTTTTGCATATATTTACTTCTATGACAGTTGTAGCTAGTAATACTGGTAGCTTGACTTTAGTGTAGTTTATCACTTCATTATATGTTTGAAAGTTGTTTGTTCGTTTCTTTTGATGTTTCTCTTCACATGGTGAAAGGTAGTCTGCTTTCTCATTTATCTGTTCTGTCTGATCATTGTTCGTATTTTTGACTATTTGTTCTTCAACTCTTTTAGGTAGTATTATAGGGTTTTGGCTGCTATCTTCGTCATAATTATTTTGCTCAGTTCGTTCATCTAAATCATCCGAATGCACATCATCTGCAGCATCATTAATAACAGAACCTTTAGTTTGTTTTTTCTTTGCTTCTTTTTTATAGTAATAGTTAAGTTCAGTTTCATCCACTCGCTTAGGATATTTTATCTTTTTGGTACGTTCTGTATCCAGTGGTTCTTCAGTTACATTGCTCTCGCATTGAGATTGATTGAAATACTTGTTAATCCCCTCATATACTTGCTTTGGTAGCTTTTGTTCTTTTGTGCGTTCAGAATTGTGTGTATCATTAGTTTCATTCGAAGCTCCGTCCTCTAAATGTAAAGCATCTGCTTGACTTTCATCTACAGTGTGTTCAATCGATTTTTCCACATTTGTACTTATTTCTGAGGCTTCGCTCTTTGAAGCTTCGGCATCATGCAAAGCTTCTTCTTGATATTCTGAGGTTTGTATTTTGGCAATTTCATTCTCATCATGCTCTATGGTACTTCGATCTTCCAAGTTGTTTTGTTCATTTTCATTTTGAAGTATTGTATTATCGTTGCTTATATTATCATTGTATTCGTTATAAATACTTTCCGCTAAATGGTCAGCCTGACTCTGTTTTATTTCTCGACTTTTTATGTGTGGTGGCTTTAATAGTAAAGGAGGAGAAATATCATTAGAACGAAAAGGCTGGAAGAAGAGAGTTGTATCGTCTTCGATAGAACCATTTTGCATGCCGATAGGTTCATTAATAGTATTATCTTTTTTTTGATTGACTTCTCCCACTTCGATTTGAAATGCTGTGCTCCTATTAAATAAGTTGCTGATAATATCTCTACTCATATGCTCAGTGAGGGATAACCTCTAGTTCTCCTCCTTTCTATTCGAGTGCAACATATACTATGCATTGCCTATAAAGTTGTGCAACATTTTGAATCGATTTTCACATTAAACCCTCTGTTGAAATAGCCCTGACTATATTAAGTCGTTGTCATAGCAGCAATCATCATTGTCATCATTTGTAATTGAAGTAACTCTGATTTGCTGATTTTGTAGTATACGAACAGTAATATCGAGTACCATCTTTTCTTCTATCTTTGTAAAATATCCCTCATGAATGGGAGAGTGATTAGGTAATGGCATTCTATCAATTGCTTCGTCCCATTCGATAATGTTACTACTAATCATTTCACAGAATGGTAGTTCATTGTAAAATTGTTTACTTTGTTGATGGAATTGAGACAAGTCGCTTGTCAACAATTCATCTTTTTCAGGAAAACCTGTTGGCAGCTTTTTAGATATGAAAAAATCAAACTCCTCACGTTCGTTAATAATTGGCATAACGGGATGAGTAATATAATCTTTGATCTCAGTAATTAATTGGAACGGTATGTCAACAGTATAAGAATGTAAGTCAGATGCGATAGAAGTTGAGTCTGATGGCTGTATGTCATGGCATGGGCTCGCATACTGAATATTTTTTCGAACAAAGCCTTTAATAAATAGTTTATTAGTTGGTAGTAGTAGACGACATTGTGTGAGTTTTACTCGTTTTTTTATGTCTTTTATTTCTAATACCGGCTCCGGAAATGTAATGGTGGCATCCATATTAATCTGTAAATCAAGTTCAGCTAGTATAACAGGAACCTTTGTAATTACTTTGCCTAAGCAAACACGAGGATGATGCTTGTGAGAATGACTCTCTAAATGGTGTAATTCTGCTTTTCCTTCGGGCACAAATGAATGATCTATTGGTTCATTGTGTTTTTTTGACATTTGTTATGGTCCTCCTTAATACAAAATATAGTGCATCGTATGCATGATAAATGACTATGTATAGGTATCAGCCTATGGGTGTTTGCGGAATTACTTTAGGTAACTAGTACAAATGTAGAAAAAAGTGGCTATCCTATGGATAGCCACTTGTTAAGTTCTGTTGAATATTACGCATTGTCGCCGTTAGGGGGGAAACCATTCAGGGAAACTAATTGCTTTTGTAGGACTCTAATTCCAAATCTAAGGAAAACTTTCTCAGAAAGAGTGTGGAAATATCCTTCTTCATATGGTTCATTGCCTTTAAACGGCATACGATCAATTGCTTCATCATATTCTGTCATTCTACTAAATAAAATCTCACAAAACGGGAACGGATTGTAGACTTGTGTACTATCTTGATGAAACTGCGAAATGTCACTAGATAAAAATTGGTCTTTTTCAGGATGACCAGTACCTAAATCTTGCGCTCTAAAGAAGTCAAACTCGTTTCGACTATTAGCTATAGGTAGTTGTGGTTGATTTGCGAATTCATTAATAGTTGTTACACATTGGAATGGCATATCTACTGTAAATGACTTCATTGTTGATGATACACATTTGTTTCCTTCAGAATATGGCTCTGGAGAGGCATATTGAAAGTTTTTGCGAACAAAGCCTTTAATCACAAGTCTAAAATCTTGATCATTCCCGAATCCATTGTCGAAATTTTCAGATGGCAATAATAGTTTACATTGAACAATTTTGATACGTTTTTTTACGTCCTTAATTTCTAATACGGGATGAGGAAAGTGTATATCTGCCGCTAAAGTTGTATTTACTTCTAAATCTGTAAGTGGAACAGTGGTGAAAATTGAGTTAGGAAATGAACGACGGAAAGGGAAGATATTGTCATTTTCACATTGTTCAATAGATGTTGATACATTTACATCAATACAATGATTGTTGTCTCTTTTATGCATTTAAAATCCTCCTTTTAAATTTTTTATTACACACTGTATCTTATGCAAGGATTAATAGTAAGACTAGAT
Source organism: Bacillus sp. HMF5848 (assembly GCF_003944835.1). Lineage (GTDB taxonomy): Bacteria > Bacillota > Bacilli > Bacillales > HMF5848 > HMF5848. Next base: position 2,752,328 of record NZ_RWIV01000001.1, on the reverse strand, counting down.
ATATGACTGAGGGTAAACGTGGATTTATTAATAGCTGATAGAATCATTAAGGTAATTGGGTACTTGCACCATTTAATGTGTACTATCATACCATTCAACAGGAGGAGGTAGATGTCTATGAATAAAGAAAATTTCCTTGCTGTTGACTTAGGAAACAGCTGGTATAAGGTACTAGCGTCTAATAAAGGAGTTTTGCACGAATACCAGATGCCGAATGCAGTGGCTCTGTTCGATGATGAGTTTTATGAGAAGCCATATGATGAAGAAGATATGAGTCTTGAAGAAAATTTAATTGTTGAAGTAAAAAGTCAAGCTATAATTGATAAACGAGAAGTGTTTTATGTTGGGAAATCTGCTACAAGACAGAAGAATGTTAGTTTGACGTCGTTTAATAATCAAAAAGCAGATGAAGATCGCACATATACACTTTTGTTTAGCATTGCAGCCTATCATGCTGCAATTACGAATGATATAAATAATGATATTCATTATAAGGTTGATCAGTTAGCCATTTCTTTGCCAACTACACAATTTAAGGAGAAAAAAGCTGTACTTAAACAACGTCTAATAGGAACTCATACCATTATTCTTCATAAGGTGCCAGGGGTTCCGGAACCAAAAGAAGTCGTCGTTAAACTACAAATTTGTGATGTAATTGTGGGTGCTGAAGGAGCTTGTGCCTATATTGGATTAACTCGTGATTTGCAAACACTTAATATTAAAGATGATTCATTAGTGAAGGATTCACGTAAGGGTATTATTATTGGTGATTTAGGTGGTGATTCTGTAGATTTTGTCGGTATTAAACATGACAAACCTGTGGCATCTATTGAAGGAGAACCATTTGGTATTAACACGTTTTTAGATAACATTATTAGAAAAGTCAGCAAAAATGAACTGTATATATTTGATTCGCGTGCAGAGCTAGAGGAAAAGCTTAGTGCGGGGCAATCGGAGTGGTATGTTGAACCATTTGCAGGTGTTCGTAAAGATATAAGTAAGTATGTAACTCCGCAGTTAAAGGCGATGGCAATTCAATATCTCGAGCACTTTGACCGTATTAGGAGCAGTTCAAACGAAGTGAAAGGGGCAGTTAGATATATAGCTGTTGGAGGGGCTGCGAAGCTAGCACAAAAACAAATACAAGAGGCAGCTGTTACCTGGGCAGATAAGGGTCGTCCAATAGAATTGTTTTTTCCTGAGAACCTTGAGAAATTAAATGTTATAGGGTTATTAATTTTAGCGAAAATGAATTACTTGCGTCAACAGCATACGCAAAAATTAAATGTAACCACATCAAAAGGTTGATGAAAATGGCTAAAGATTTGTATACCGATTATATAAATAAAGTGGTGTTATCAATACCGGATAGTTTTATTGATGTGAAAACAGGAGAAACAGTAAAGATTTCACCTAAAATTAAGCAACAAATAGAGTATCATACAACTAATCAGACTTTAATGCATCTAATATATTCATCTTTAAACCAATATTTTAAACCAAGAAAAACGAATATCGATTCCCAAACGATTCTTCAAGAAATATATGATTTGAAGAAATTAATTCAACAACCAGGATATGTGCAAAATCAATCAGAAGCATATTCGCATATAAAGGATGATACACCGAAAGATAAGGATCTTAACTTGGATGATGTATGTGAGATTCTTGAGGCTTTTAGTGGATAGAAAAAATATGGCTGGGACAAAGCAAAGAGCCAGGCACCCAACGACATATATTGTGCGCGCCATATAAATAAGCGCGTGCATATGTGTGTTCAGTGAGGTGCCAGCACTTATGTCCCAGCCTTTCTTTTTTAAAAATATTAAATTTAATATTTGAAACTATATTTACGATGACGCTTTTTCTTACAAGAGACACAAGCGCAGTATTCGTATTTTTCTTTATAAGATTCTTCATAGTCATAATCATAGTAATATGAGTCATGCTTCTTATAATGCTTCTTTTTACAAGGACGATGGTGTTTAGGCTTACAATCACAATCAAAGCAGATAACAATACAACAGCAACCTGCCTTATCCTTATGATCAAATGGCTTCATACAATCACAATCATGGTGTGTATGATGAGAGTCGTGATACATATATACACCTCCTTTTTTACATACTATTAACATAGCAGTATTATGGCTTGTTCATTTGCGGATGAAGAGATGAAATGTACACTAGTCACTAGGTAATAGTATAGAAGATTGCCTGAGATTAGCTGAAGTATTTGAACCTGCCTTTACGATTTAATGAGAATAAGCACCATTACTATGTAAATAAAAGAAAGTGCAAAGATTAACCTTTGCACTTCCACTTGTAATCTATATTCTATTTTTATACACAGATACTTTGTCTCGTGTTTGCTTTGCTAAATATAATGTCCGGTCTGCATGCTCAATTAATTTTTTTGCTTCTTCAAAATAGTGTGGGGTGTGAGAGGCGACACCGATAGAAACCGTAACAACATCACTCACTGTTGATGTCCTATGCGGTATTTGTAGTTTCTTTACATCTTTTCGAATACGTTCTGCTACATCTCGCCCCTCATCCGCTGTTGTGTTTGCTAAAATGATTATAAATTCTTCTCCTCCATAACGTGCCACAAAATTCCCAGGCTTGTTAGTGTGTGTGTTAAGAATGTTGGCGATTCGCTTTAAACAATCATCGCCACCCTGGTGACCGTATGTGTCATTATAATTTTTAAAGTGATCAATATCTATCATAATTGAACAAAGAGGCTTTGATGTTAGTTTTGCTTTTTTCCATTCATCACTATAGAGCTCATCAAATGTTCTTCTATTGTATACACCTGTCAAGCCATCAATCATAGACAACGTTGTTAGCTTTTTATTAAGCTCAATAAGTTTTTTCTCGGCAACTTTCTGGTTTGTTATATCTGTAATAGTTATTAAAACTGATTTTATGTTTCCTTCCGTATCGTGAAGGGGTGCACCACTAAGCGAAAGAATAACTTCGTCATTCCTATCAGTTGTAAATATCATTTCTTGATTTACAATCGCACTATTAGTTTTCATTACTTTTGAATGTACATGGTCTTCCATATCAAAGAGTCGTCCATCTAATGATTTACAACCGAGTGTAGGCCCATGGAATTGTTTATGTATCAGATCCTTCCTAGTTAAATGGAGGATACGACAAGCAGCATCATTTACAAATGTTATCTGTCCTAGTGTGTCGGTGATAACAACACCATTCGGTAATGTTTTTATGATTGAGTCAAGTTGTTCGGTATTCTCGCGTAACTCATCCTCCATAAATTTACGAGAAGTTATATCAATAAAATAAACCGACAATCCTTCCGTTGAAGGATAGGCTCTTACACTAAACCATTTATTAAGAGGGATAAAGTATTCCTCAAATTCAACTTGTTTTTTCTCAGTCATCGCCTTTTTGTATTTATATTCAAATGTTGAACCAATCGCATCTGGAAACTGTTCCCATATATTTTTACCTATAAGAGTTGTAGCGGACCGCTCTAAGAGTTGTTCAGCTGTATGATTGCAGTACGTAAAATTCCAGCTATGATCGACTGTAAAGAACGCATCATTAATACTTTCTAATATATTTTCTACGCGCTTTTTAGCATCAGAAATAGATTTCTCCGCAAACTTTTGAAGAGTAATATCTTTAGCAATACCATATAAGCCGATTACTACTTCGTTAAGAATAATAGGGATAATAGTAACTGTCACATGCACAGGATACTCTTCCTTGTGTGTAATGGCGACTTCTAAAGTGCTTGAGATACCTTCCTTTATTTTTCTCAATCCCATTAGGGCATTTCGTTTATCATCTTCTGATTGAAGAAGTGAAGAGAGTTTCATCTTTTTTAACTCTTCTTTTGAATAACCTGTTAGCTCTGACGTCTTTGGATTTACTTGAGTTAAGTAACCATCCATATTGATAGAAAAAACAGCATCACTGTTATTTGAGAACAACGATTTATAGCGTTCTTTACTAATCTCTAACTCTTCTTTTATTCTTTTTTGCGTACTAATATCCTCGATCATTCCAATCGCATATTCAGGCTGGTTATTTTCATCGTGCACAATCGAGACTGTTAGGCGTGCCCATATAATTGCACCATCTTTACGGATATATCGTTTCTCAATTTGATAAGACTCGATTTCCTGAAGTGCTAACTTGCGAAATAGGCTTAAGTCTGTTTCGCAGTCATCAGGGTGTGTGACATCTCTAAAGGATAAATACTCTAACTCCTTTTTTTCGTAGCCTAACAATTGAACTAGTGCACGGTTACTGTTAATAACAAAACCGTCCATACTTACAAGTGCAATCCCGATACCGGCATGGTCAAAGATAGCTCTAAAGCGTTTTTCATTTTCTTTAATAGCTTGCTCATATTCTTTGCGCTGTGTGACATCACGTGTAACCGAAATAATCTCTTCAGGCTGACCCGTTAAAGGGTGAAACAAACTCTTTGTTGTAGTTTCAACCCAAATGTAGTGCCCATTAGCATGCTTCATTCTGTATGTTGGTGTACTGACGTCATCTGTTACTAGTATTTTTTTATGTGACGTCTGAATCTTATGTTTATCATCAGGATGAATTAATTCATACGATTGAGTTCCCATTAACATTTCTGGTCGGTACCCTAACACATGTTTAACTGCTTTTGAAACAAAGGTGAATGTACCATCGATGTGATGCTTACTAATAATGTCTGTCAAGTTTTCTGTTAGGAGTCGGAATCTTTCTTCGCTATCCTTTAGAGCTTCTTCAGCTTGTTTTTGTTCAGTAATATTTAAAATATAGATTGATAATCCTTCGCTGGAAGGATACACTCTTACATCAAACCAAGCATTAGACTTTGGAAAATACTCTTGAAATCTAGTGTAGACATTTTCGTTATAAGCTTTACGATATTCCTCTTCGAACTTTGTTCCGATGAGAGCAGGGAATTCATCCCAAAAATTTTTACCTAATAGTTTACTAGCATCTTTACCTGTATATCGCTCTGCTTCTTGATTCATAAAAATAATACGCCAATCATGATCGAGAGCAATAAAAGCATCTGTAATGCTATCCAAAATAGCATGCTGCTGATTATATGCTCTTGTGAGTGCTTCTTCAGCTAACTTCTGCTCTGTTATATCCTTTGCAATGCAATGTATGCCTATAATTTTATTATCTATAATAATAGGTATAGTAGAAACTGATAAATAGACTTGATCTCCGTTTTTATGGATTAATGTAACATGTCCGTATTCTGGTTGACCACTCATACTTGACGAAAAGATTGAGTTAGCTAACGATAAGTGTTCTGGGGCAATAAGTTTACTATAAGGAATATGAAGAAGCTCATTTTTGCTAAATCCGCTCATAAGCTCACATGCTGGGTTAACAGATGTAAAACAGCCACTTTCATTTAACGAGAAAACAGCATCAAGATTGTTATCAAAGAGTGCCTTGTAACGCTGTTCGTTTGTCTCGATTTGAGAGAAATTCTCCTCAATTGTCGTAGTTACTTGATTAAATGCTTCACAAAGCTCTGCTAATTCCTTAGGAGTATTCGTATACTGCTTTAAGTTAATTTTATGTGTATATACTCCATTTTGAATGACTTTTGCTCCTTTTAACAATTCATGTATCGGTCTTTCAAGGTTAGTTGATAATCTTAATATGAGTAGAAGAATAAATAGCATGATTAATAAGAATGAAAGGCTGATTAGTAATACGTCACGTTTAATTTTCTCTAACACTTCATTTTTGTCAACTTCTCCAATAACAATCCATTTGCCATGATTCGTAAAGTGGTATGAACCGAATACTTTTGTTCCTCGATAATCTTTATACGCGTATGTAACATCTTCTTTATTTAATGCTGCTTTAAAAATATCGGATTCAACTTGTATATTTAGTCTTGCTGTTTCTTCAACGACTCCGTTTTTTATCAAATCATTAATATATTTTGATTCTGTAAGAAGATAACCATCAAGATTTACTAAGTATGTCTCTGTTGTGTTTCCAAAATTACTTTCATTAAGAACCTTATTAATAGCATCTATCTTAACAGCACCTAAAACTAGCCCAATAATGTCTTTAGAATAGTTGCGTACAGGGGAGGAGAAGAACAAATAATAGTCTCCATTTATCTTACTTTTTAGTACATCAGAGCTATATGTGTTTCCTCTCATGGATTCTTTAAAATACTCTCGGTCTTCTACAGTTATATTGTTCGTTTTATTCATATCATCAGTGGTATACAAGATTTCCCCCTTCGTATTAATAAAATGAAGGGCATTAAAATCGCTTTGATTTTCTAAAGTATTATTTAAAAACTCTTGTATAGTAATTTCATCCATTTTACGTATAGAAGGATTGCTTGCTAGTGTTTGTATATCAGCACTACGACTATTCATCCACCTTTCAATATACATATGCTGTAATTTAGTAGTATGATCTAAATAGTCTAGAAAATTACTTGTACCTTCTTTTACTTCTATCCAATAGTAAGAGGAGGCGCATGCAACCCAAATACATAATATAGAAAAAGTCATCCAAAAACGTAATTGACGACGAATAGTATGTAAATTAAATAACCTCGATAGTACATTCATTGTGTGCACCTCTCGTAAGATAAATGGTGGTTTCATATTATTAAAGAATACCACTCTCTACTTTAATATAGAACGTACTATTATTAAAGAAGTTTAGCGAAAAAAACATTACAGAACTTCACGGACGGAAAGCCCATCTCCTTCAGGTATGGGAGTGTCAGTGTCAGTTCTTAAGACAATAAAAAGCTACACCCATTAAAATGGTGTAGCAGCTTTATATCTAAACAAATTATATAAGTGTTTGCAGAATCTTTGTTGCTTCTGCAATATTTGAAACTATATAATCAGCATGGTCGTCTTCGCCGATTTGATGCGAATCAATTAGAATAGTCGGGCAACCTAATTCACGGGCAGGTAAAATTTCATTAATATAATTGTCACCAACACTCAAGATATTGGTATAGTCAATACTATATTTTTCTTGAATAGCTTTAAAGTGCTGTAGCGTATGTACCGGCTTTTTGCCATTGAAAATCTTGTGATCGAATACATCGGAAAGTCCTAATTTAGAGACAATAACTTCACTGTCAGGCTGAGGACTATTTGTTAACAAAACAAGCTTTTTAGTTTGACTAAGTTTTTCTAAAGTGGAAACAAATTCTTTATTTTCCTTCATAACAAATTCTGGCGTCATCATATATTCCCGTGTTTTTAAAAATGCTTCATAAGTTTCTTCTCTACCTAAACCATAGTGGCGTCCAATTGCATTTGGTATCCACCATAAATCCCCTACGTTAAACATACGCTCTCTATCAAATACGATTTTCTCACCATATTTACTTACAACATCAGACTCAGATAGTGAGGAGCCGTCCCATGAATATGCTTCTATAACATAGCCTTTATTTTGGCGTAATATTAAATCTTCCTGAGCATCGTACACCATCCCAATTGCTAACGTATGTTTACCATTCACAGCTGCTTCATAATCTTGTTCGAAAACACTCTGCTTTTCATCTGGAAGGTACTCTTTAATACGCTGTGCATAAAAATCGAAGTGATGTGTGTCTTCATACAATGTACCATCTAAATCAAAAATAATAACTTGGATATTCTCCATATTCCTTCGCTCCTTACTAAAAAACATTCACATATTAGTATACATTATTGTGCCGTTGAGATATTGTAAAGATTAATATAAGATAGTGTTAACCAAAATGAAGGGAGTCAACACATTGGAGTTAATATTTCTTGGGACAGGAGCTGGAGTACCAGGAAAGCAGCGAAACGTATCAGCGATTGCGTTATCCATGCTTCAAGAGCGCGGTGCTGTATGGCTGTTTGATTGCGGGGAGGCAACACAGCATCAAATATTACATACCAACATCCGTCCTAGACGAATTGAACATATTTATATAACGCATCTTCATGGTGATCATATTTTTGGACTACCAGGGCTGCTTGGTAGCCGTTCCTTTCAAGGTGGTAATACACCATTAACAGTATTTGGGCCAGAAGGCATTAAATCGTTTATTGAAACTTCTTTAGCAGTCAGTCAAACACATTTGCAATATGAGTTACATGTGAAGGAAATTGAAGAAGGAATTATTTATGAAGACTCTGGATTTAAAGTTGAAGCTATTCGACTTCAGCATGGTATACCGTCGTTTGGGTATCGTGTAATTGAAAAGGATTTACCGGGAGAATTGTTAGTTGATAAATTAAAAGAACTAGGGATACCACCAGGGCCGATGTATCAGAAAATAAAAAACGGTAGCACTGTTGAATGGCAGGGAGCTGTGTTACGTAACGAGGATTTTTTATCAGCTGCAAAAAAGGGTCGGATTGTTGCATTAGCTGGCGATACAAGATATTGCGATGCCTCAGTTAGGTTGGGGAGAGAAGCTGATGTGTTAGTACATGAAGCGACCTTCGCAGAAGATAAGGCTGAAATTGCATATAATTATTTTCATACAACAGCAAAACAAGCTGCGGCGATAGCTTTAGAGGCACAAGCTAAAAGACTAATCATGACGCATATCAGTTCACGATATCAACCTGCCGAAGAGGAACAGCTTTTAATAGAAGCAAAAGAAATCTTTAAAAATACAAGCATGGCAAAGGATTTTTATAAAACAGAGATTCCAAAAAGGTAAAAACTACTCATCCTAATATTGGTGAGTAGTTTTTTGTATAACTTGTTAAATAAGCATTTTTTCATCCCCGTGCAATCTGAAGTAGCTATTCAGCCTCAATTAGTCATGAAGGAACTTTGTTTTTAAACCCAGCCTCGTTCATATTGTATAGGTGGTGCAATTTTAACGCCTAGCTCTTTAGCGGCAGTTCTAGGCCAGTAAGGATCTCGTAATAATTCTCTTGCTACGAAAACCAAATCAGCGCGATTATTGTGGACTATTTCTTCAGCCTGAATCCCCGTTGTAATTAAACCAACAGCACCAGTAGCAATTTGGGATTCATTGCGAATCTTCTCTGCTAACGTAATTTGATATCCTGGGTATACATCAATTTTGGCCGGCACTAAAGCGCCTGAACTAACATCAATCAAGTCAACCCCTTGTTCTTTCATCCATGTGCAAAACGTTACGTAATCTTCGACTGTTAATCCATCAGGGTGGTGATCTGTAGCAGAAACACGAACGAATAACGGACCATCCCACACTTCATTAACAGCCTCTATAATTTCTCGAAGAAAACGATAACGATTTTCTGCAGATCCACCATATTGATCGTCACGATTATTAGATAGCGGTGATAAGAACTGGTTTATTAAATATCCATGTGCCCCATGCAATTCTATTATATCAAAGCCGGCTTGCTTGGAGCGCTCAGCTGCTACCTTAAATGCTTCAACTGTTTCTTTAATGTCTTCTATTGTCATAGCAGAAGGTGTTTTGTAAGCATCACTAAACCCTATTGCAGAAGGTGCAATGATAGTGCCGTCTACATTTGCTTTTCTCCCAGCATGCGCTAATTGAATGGCTGTTTTTGCCCCGTTGTTATGTAACTGCTGTACTAGCTTATGCAAACCTTCGATTTGGGTATCATTCCAAATGCCTAAGTCTTGCGGGGAAATACGTCCTTGTGCTGTAACAGCTGTGGCCTCTATCATAACAAGTCCAACCCCACCAACTGCGCGGCTTACATAGTGAGTCATATGCCAATCTTCTACCATCCCATCTTCGTTATGTGACGAATACATACACATCGGTCCCATAACGATACGGTTTTTTAGTTCAACATTTTTTATTGTATAACTTGAAAATAAAATAGATTTCATATAGAGCCCCCTTATCCTAATTTCGTATCTCTAAATAAATGGTATCACGAGACAAGAATTATTAAAAATATAATACTATAGGTTTATTTATTTACAGAATAATTAGAAAAAATTAAAATACAAAAAAGGAGGGCTCGACGATGACGAAGTGGCAAACTAAAGAACAAATGGTAGACTTATTGCATACACTCGTACAATACAACAGTGTGACAGGTAGCTATGAAGAGGTTGTGCTCCCAGAATATTTATTTTACCAATTATTAGAAATACCATATTTTCAACAAAACCCTAATCATGTCCAGCTTCATCCATTAGCAGACGGACGGCAATTCTTAACGGCGCTTGTTAAGAATGAGCCAACGGTCGCTGACACTGTAATTTTGTTAAGTCATTTCGATGTAGTGGGTATAGAAGATTATGGGGAGTGGAAAAATCTTGCATTTGATACGGTTGAATTAACAAAACAATTTTATCAACACATAGATAAGTTACCTGACCATGTGAAAGAGGATTTAAAGGATGAGTGGCTATTCGGTAGAGGTAGTTTAGACATGAAAGCAGGCTTAACCGTTCAGCTTTCAATGATAGAGAAAGCATGTAACGGAGAGTTTAATGGCAATGTGCTGCTCGTAACGGTCCCTGACGAAGAGATGTATTCAGCAGGCATGGTAGCAGCTGTTCCGGTGCTTCTTGACTTAGCCGAAAGATGGTCACTGCAATACAAAATGTGCATAAATTCAGAACCTATGTTTGCAAGATATCCACAAGATGATACTCATTATATTTATACCGGTTCAATTGGTAAGATTCTAGCGGGGTTTTTAAGTTACGGAACAGAAACGCATGTAGGTGAGCCGTTCGGGGGTATAAGTGCAAATTATATGATTTCTGAAGTAAATAGACATATTGAGCTTAATACAGAGTTCTGTGAAACAATTGCTAAGGAGGTTACACCACCACCAGTTAACTTATATTTAAAAGATTTAAAAACAGATTATTCAGTACAAACTCCTCATGCTGCAGCAGCACTTTATAATATAATGATGATGGAAAAGAACTTACCCACTCTTATTAATGACTTGAAAAAAGTTGCAATAGAGGCTAGTTCAAATATAAGCAATTTTTATAAGGAGAAACTACAGGAGCGAGCAAACATCTTTTCTTCAATTAAAGTATTTACGTTTTCGGAATTGTATGATTTAGCTGTTGCAGAGCATGGTGAGCAGGAAGTGTTACGAGGACAGCATTTAATTAAAGCTAATCATGAAAATATATCTGATAATGAAATGACAATTAAGTTTGCTGAGTATATAGCATCACTTTGTCATGAGTATGCACCAATGCTTGTTGTATTTCTAGCTGCGCCATATTATCCTGCGGTTTGTTCAAGTAACGACTCTTTAGTTAAGGGGACATTAAACGAAATAAAAACTTACGCTAGAGACACTTATAATATTCATTTTGTTGAAAATAAATACTTCAATGGATTATCGGATTTAAGCTTTATAAATATTAATGTATCAAATGATGAGTGGCGCATGCTCTCAAAGAATATGCCATATAATAATAATGTAACCGAGAAGGTTTTTAAATTACCTACCATTAAAACACCGGTCATGAATGTAGGTCCTTTTGGGAGAGACCCACATAAATGGACAGAAAGAATTCATTGCGGTTACTCGTTTGAGACTTATCCGGATATTTTGCATTACACAATTAAAAAAGTGATCGGATAAAATTCCAATAACTTACATTGAACTGATTTCTGTAATATGATAACATGGATTTTGTCACATCTTAACGACACATTAATTAATAAAGCTTTTCTTTTATATAAAATTTCATACAAAACGTGAGAGAATCGCGCAAAGCTTTAAGCTTTGTGAGGAAAGTCCGTACTCGCACAGGCTGCGATGCCTGTAGTGTTCGTGCCAAGCGAAACAGTAAGCTTGGGCAGTCCATAAACGTATGGACTGACGGCAGGGACCGCACCTAAGTCCGATTTGGATATGGTGCCAATACCTTGAAAGTGCCACAGTGACGGAGCTTCAAGAGAAATTTTGAAGGTGGAACGAGGTAAACCCCACGAGCGAGAAACCCAAATTTGGTAGGGGAAGCGTCTGGCGGGAATTGAACCAAAAGGACGCCACAGTTTAAGCTGTGAGATAGATGATTCTCCATATTGTGCGAGGGCATATACTGTCCGATTATAGCACACTATGAACAGAATGCGGCTTACGAACGTTTTGTATGAGAATTATGTAAAAGAGAGGCTTTTTTTATTTTAAAAATAAAACTAAAAAAGACATCTGTATTAGTCTGTTATAGTTTTTGGTTCTGTTCTTATATAACAGTTTCAGGTTGATAAATATGATTTTAACAACCCTGTATCACAAATTTGTCAAAAAATATTTCAAAAAATATATTGTACTTATTCTAAAAAACTGGTACGATTTATATATCAAGAACAAAGCGGGATGATATAAAGCACTCCGCTTTTTTTGAAAATATATATGTGAATAGGTTCACAAAGTTTGCACTGTGGTAATGTTAGAAACCTGATAAAAGTGAGAAAGTGGATTTGTTCATAAAGTTGTCACTGTGTAAATGTGAGAAACCTCACAGCAAAACATAGCGACCCGAATTATGATAAAAATATCGGAGGGTGATACCAAATGGTTATGACAATTGAAAAAAACGAAACTAAAAATCCGTGGCAAGGCTTTAAAACTGGTGTATGGCAATCTCGTGTTGATGTTCGTGATTTCATCGTAAACAACTGGACAGTATATGAGGGTAATGAAGAATTTTTAGCTGCTCCAACTGAAGCAACAACAAAGCTTTGGGAGCAAGTAATGGAACTAACAAAGCAAGAGCGCGAAAATGGTGATGTTCTTGACGTTGATACAGAAACTCCATCCACCATTACTTCACATGGAGCTGGATACTTAAATGAAACATTAGAAAAAGTTGTAGGTGTTCAAACTGACGCACCTTTCAAACGTTCTATCCAACCGTACGGCGGAATTAGAATGGTTAAAGATGCTTGTGATGCATATGGCTTCAAGTTGAGCCCACAAGTAGAAAAAATCTTTACAGATTATCGTAAAACACACAACCAAGGTGTATTCGATGCTTACACACCTGAAATCAAAATGGCACGTAAAGCAGGGATCGTAACAGGTCTTCCAGATGCATATGGTCGTGGTCGTATTATCGGTGACTACCGTCGTGTTGCTCTTTATGGTGTTGATAAATTAATAGCTGATAAAAAAGAGCAGTTAAAATTAATGGAAGGCCAACCGATGTCTGAAGAAGTTATCCGTCTTCGCGAAGAACTTTCAGAACAAACACGCGCATTAGCAGAATTAAAGCAAATGGGTGCAGCATATGGCTATGATATTTCTAAGCCTGCTACAACAGCTCAAGAAGCAGTGCAGTGGTTATACTTTGGTTACTTAGCTGCTATTAAAGAGCAAAACGGTGCTGCGATGAGTTTAGGTCGCGTATCTACTTTCTTAGATATCTACTTCGAGCGCGACATTAAGAATGGCGTGATCACAGAGGAAGAAGCACAAGAAATCGTTGATCACTTCATTATGAAGTTACGTATTGTAAAGTTCTTACGTACTCCTGAATACAATGAATTATTTAGCGGAGATCCAACTTGGGTAACTGAATCAATTGCTGGTATGTCAAATGACGGACGTCCGTTAGTAACAAAAACATCGTTCCGCTTCTTGCATACACTTGATAACTTAGGACCGGCACCAGAGCCAAACTTAACAATTTTATGGTCAACAAAGCTTCCTGAGGGCTTCAAAAAGTATTGTTCGAAAATGAGTATTAAATCAAGCTCTATTCAATATGAAAATGATGACCTAATGCGTCCAGAGTATGGCGATGACTATGGTATCGCATGTTGTGTTTCTGCAATGCGCATTGGTAAGCAAATGCAGTTCTTCGGTGCTCGTGCCAACCTTGCAAAAGCATTATTATATGCTATCAACGGTGGTGTAGATGAGAAGTTAAAGGTACAAGTAGCGCCAACGTATCAACCAATCACTTCTGAATATCTTGATTATAATGAAGTAATGGAAAAATATGATGTTATGTTAGAGTGGATTGCTGGTGTATATATGAATGCTCTTAACATCATTCATTACATGCATGATAAATACAGCTATGAAAGAATTGAAATGGCATTGCACGATAAAGATGTAGTTCGTACAATGGCTTGCGGTATCGCTGGTTTATCGGTTGTGGCTGACTCATTAAGTGCGATTAAATACGGGAAAGTAAAAACAATCCGTGATGAAAACGGCTTAGCAGTTGACTTCGAAATCGAAGGGGACTTCCCTAAATACGGTAACAACGATGATCGTGTAGACCAAATTGCTGTAGACTTAGTTGAAACATTCATGAATAAGATTCGTAAGCATAAAACATACCGTAATGCGATTCCTACTCAATCAATCTTAACTATCACTTCAAACGTAGTGTATGGTAAGAAGACAGGTAACACTCCTGATGGACGTAAAGCAGGCGAACCATTTGCACCAGGTGCAAACCCAATGCATGGTCGTGACACAAAAGGTGCTTTAGCATCTGTAAGCTCAGTTGCTAAATTACCATATGAGCATTCTTTAGATGGTATTTCATTAACACACTCAATGGTACCAGGTGCTCTTGGAAAAGACGAAGATACACGCATAAACAATCTTGTAGCAATCCTTGATGGATATGCATCACAAACAGGTCACCACATTAACGTTAACGTGTTCGAGCGCGAAATGTTAATGGATGCTATGGAGCACCCAGAAAAGTATCCTCAGCTTACAATTCGTGTATCTGGATACGCTGTTAACTTTGTTAAATTAACTCGTGAACAACAGATTGATGTAATCAACAGAACATTCCATGAAAGTATGTGATTAATATGTTAGGAAGAATCCATTCCGTCGAAACATGCGGAACGGTTGATGGACCGGGCATTCGATATATTGTATTTACACAGGGGTGCCCACTCCGCTGTATATATTGCCATAATGCCGATACGTGGGAACGTAATGGTGGAAACGAAATGTCTATTGACGATATATTAGATGATGTTGCAAAATACGAATCTTATATTAAATTTTCCAACGGTGGTATTACTGTGAGTGGGGGAGAACCTCTTCTTCAACCAGAGTTTGTCTATGAATTATTTAAAGCTTGTAAAGAACGTGGTATTCATACGGCACTTGATACGAGTGGAAGTGTCCACCCGAAAATACTGGATGATATATTGTCCGTGACAGACCTTGTTTTACTAGATATTAAGCATATTGATGCTGACAAACATAAAGAATTAACAGGGCTATCAAACAACAATACTCTTAAGTTTGCAAAGCTTCTTAATGAGAAGAATATCCCAGTCTGGATCCGTCATGTTCTTGTCCCAGGCTATACAAATAATGAAAAAGACTTATCTGCTTTAGGAGAGTTCCTGTCAACACTATCAAATATCGAAAAACTTGAGGTTCTTCCTTATCATAAGATGGGTGAGTACAAGTGGGAAGCGTTAGGCTTTGAAAATAAACTAACTGAAGTAGTACCACCATCAAAAGCAGAAGTGGAACGAGCGTACGAAATTCTTACAACAAGATAATAACTAAAAAGCCTGCTCAACATATGTTGAGCAGGCTTTTGTGCATGTTAAGAAAAAGTATTAGTTTTTTACTTAGATTATTGTCTAACTCCAGTCGCCAACGGGTCAAGGTTACAAACCAATAGAACGTTGGAGATCGGGACTTCCGACGAACATCGTCTTGTGCTAGTCGCCGTTAGACGGCGCCTTGCGTTTATCTAATAGAGTATTAGAACGGAAGTTAGGAGAAAGCACTTATGACCTAATGATAATCGTATTATTAAAAGGATCTTTAATAATAAGTTGCTCATTAATGTCTTCAAATGAAATACCATTTTCTTTTAATTTTTTAATCATGCTTTTTTGTTTTGTTTCTTCAGGGACAAATAATATGAATGAATGTAAACCGACACTATTTTCTTTAGGTTGAGGAGCTCCTTCACCATTCCATGTATTTAAGCCGATATGATGATGATAGTTTTCAGAAGATATAAATAAAGCTTGATTTCCGTATCGATTGACAACTTCAAATTCGAGAATGCTACAGTAAAATTGCTCAGCTATTTTTAAATCTGATACATGTAAATGAATATGGCCTATTATTGTTTTTTCTGCGATGCCATACCAGTCTTGATGTTTTGTTGCATTTAAAAGATCTTTGATATCAAGAGGGTCTACAGCCATTTCAACTTCTCCGTTATGCCAGCGCCATGTTGATTCAGAACGATCGGCATAGATTTCAATGCCATTCCCATCCGGATCCGATATGTATATAGCTTCACTAACAAGATGATCGGAAGAACCAAAAGGAATATTTAACTGACGAAGGTGTTGTACGACATTAGCAAGATCCTCCCTAGATGGTACTAATAGAGCAAAATGATATAAACCGGTTGTGTTAGGTTGCTTTGGTCGAATATTATCTTGTTGACGTAACGTTACAATAGGAAGAGAGCCGTCAGCAGACAAAGTGGCATTAGTATGGTCGGTGTTAAGTAGCTTCAACCCAATAATATGGGTATAATAATTTACAGAGTTATTAAGGTTACTAACGTTTAGACTAATGTGATTGACAAACATCGCTGGCTTTTTATGATACATCAACAACACCTCACTTTTTAGTATCTTGCTAATAATAGTACGGAACATTGCTAAAATCAAATAATTAGTATTAGACAGAAAAGTACATTGAAAAGCTAAGGTTTGCGGTCCTTAGCGTTATTGATTAAGTTGTGGTTGTTACGTCATGCCTAGTATAGTGGTATTCTTTTCTCCTAAAAGCATAATAAAAGAATACAGCCCCTAATATTGACCCTAAGCCTGAGACTATACAGAGTATTAAATAACCCGTCCAGTTTCCATGTAATTGAACAATATACATAGCAAAAGGTCCTACAAGACTAATAATGAGAGAATTGACCATAAATCCAACACTGTTAGTAATTCCTTTAGCGTTAGCTGGAACACTTTCCATCATGATCTTTGATTCAACTGGATTTATTGCAAATTTAGTAGAACGGAATAATATGAAACAGATAATTGCGATCCAAATGTTTCCTGTTAATCCTAAAGCAATAACAACAGGAACAGATCCGATGTGGTATAGCGATACAGCTGATATATCGCCCCATTTCTTTGTAAGCGTAGGTGTATAACTCATAAAAAGCACTGTAGCTAAAGTTCCACTTGCTAATATGAAGCTGATTTTAGAAGTAGATAAATCAAACCTATACAAGAAAAATAGGTTAATAAATGGTGCCAACACCCCTAGACTTATTCCGTTTAATGCTTTTGATACAGAAAATTTTATAATGGTAGAAAAGACCGCTTGTGGTTGTTTTGTTATTAAGTTAGAGGATTGTGCTGCTTGTTTGATAAGAGTCGAATCTTTGATCATAATCAACGGTATAGTACTAACAATTAATAAAATGATTGTTATGCTTAGGGTACTTTGAATACTTATTGACTCAGAGACATAAAATGTTTTGCGAATTAAGTCAGAAATAATTCCTCCAAGAAGTGTTCCGACAAAAGTGAAAAAAGTACCTGTACTGAATGCAAATGTATATAAACTATTTCGCTCCTCTGGTGTTGAATATGCCGTTAACAGTGGCACAAACATGACAATTGTTGCAGCGTGCCCTAAACCTATAACAAAGCCCCAAAAGGCCAATAAGCTGTCTGTTGTTGCAGTTAAGTTACCAATAAATGCTACTGTAAGTAGGCTAAGTCCTAACAACACACTATTTTTTGCTCCTAGTTTGTCTGCTAATATGCCAGCAGGGATGTAAATGATTGCCTGAGCAAGAAAATTTAGTCCTAAAATCTTTCCTATTAATACAGAATCTCCAAGGATGTGCTCTAAATAAATGTTGTAAAGTACGAGGTGAATACCTAAACTCAAACATAAAATCATGTTCCAAATTAATATTTTTTTCAAGGCATTATTATAATGTGTTATGTTAGTAAAAAAACTGAATACATTCAAACTGTAATACCCCCTTTAGATATATTTACATATTAAGTTGCAACACGTACCACAACAAGTAGGCACTTTTTTGTTCGTAGAAAGGAGATAAGAAGTTGAAACGTAAAGTATATTCTTGTCCAGTTGAGTTGACAGTCGAGGTTATGGGAGGAAAGTGGAAGTCTAGAATTCTTTGGCATCTAAACAATAAATCTTATCGATATGGAGAGTTAAGAAAACTAATTCCTGAAATCACACAAAAGGTGTTAACACAAGCATTGCGTGAAATGGAAGAAGATGGTCTTGTGAAAAGAACAATTTATGAGGGTGCTATTCAACATGTGGAATATTCATTAACGGACTATGGGCATTCACTATCGCCTGTTTTACAAGTCATGAGTCAATGGGGAAGCATGCATATTTTACGAGAGAGAGAATTAAGAAAAAAAGAGGAAAAAACGGTTGATTAGGTTGTCCTTTTTACAGTGAGCCAGTTTAAATTATTAAACTGTTATTAATAAGGGCCGGATGATCCAGGGAAAGAAGCTAAAATACTTTTCTTAAAGAATATACATCAACCCGTTTTTCCTTCATCGCTTAGGAACATATGACTTCAAATAGTGCCCCTTCATCATTTGCTGGCGCTAGAAGACTGCCTTTCGCCCTTTTATGAAAATGGAAGGTTTACGTGAATTCATGCTAGCTTTTCCTTCGAATAGGAGAACTATGAAACATACAAGCTATGTATTTTATCAATAATACCAAATGTTCACAAATTGTTAACTTACACACAGTGTTAATATGGTTTATAATAATAGTTGTAAGGACGAGAGGTTAAAAGTTGAATTAAAATGCGTAGTGGTGTATAAGTATACAACGCGTGATAATAAGACTATGAAAGCGCTATCAAACAAAAGTTCAGTGTTGAAAAGGCTTTCACAACATAAACTGTTTATTATCGCAATACGCCTAAGGTATTTTGTTATTAAATTTTCTGTATACCTTGTGAAACTTTTCACAATTTCGTCAAACACAAAACATAGTAATTGCGTTATACTAACAATGTAAACAAAAACAAAACAAATTCAAAACCAGCAAGCTTTATTTTTTAAAAGCCGTATGTGAAAAACATCACATATCGTAAAAATGGTTTTAATAGTATTAAAGGAGGAAACTCAAGATGGCTACTGTAACTGAAAAACCGGTAGAGCAAAAGAACGAAGCGTTAAAAATGATTGACACGTTAACTGAAAAAGCAAACAAGGCACTTAAAGAATTTGCTGATTATGATCAAGAAACAATCGACGCAATCGTAAAAGAAATGGCATTAGCTGGTCTTAATCGTCACATGGAATTAGCAAAAATGGCTGTAGAAGAAACTGGCCGTGGCGTGTACGAAGACAAAATCATCAAGAACATTTTCTCAACAGAGTATATCTATCACAACATTAAGAATAACAAAACTGTTGGTATCATATATGAAAACGAGCAAGAAGGTATTATGGAAGTTGCTGAGCCAGTAGGTGTAGTAGCGGGTGTTACACCAGTTACAAACCCAACATCAACAACAATGTTCAAAGCACTTATTGCTATTAAAACTCGTAACCCAATAATTTTCGCTTTCCATCCATCAGCTCAAAAGTGTAGCTCAGAAGCTGCAAGAACATTATATGAAGCAGCTGTAAAAGCAGGCGCACCTAAGAACTGTATCCAATGGATTGAAAAGCCATCAATCGAAGGTACACAAGCATTAATGAACCACCCAGGAACAGCATTAGTTTTAGCAACTGGTGGAGCTGGAATGGTTAAATCAGCTTATTCAACTGGTAAGCCAGCTCTTGGAGTAGGTCCTGGTAACGTACCATGCTACATTGAAAAGACAGCTGAAGTGAAACGTGCTGTAAACGATCTTATTTTATCTAAAACATTTGACAATGGTATGATTTGTGCTTCTGAACAAGCAGTTATCATTGATAAAGAAATCTATGAAGAAGCAAAAGCTGAGTTAATAGCTAACAAATGCTACTTCTTAAATGCTGAAGAAAAGAAAAAGGTTGAAAAGCTAGTAATTAACGAAAATACTTGTGCTGTTAACCCTAACATCGTTGGTAAATCACCATTCTTTATTGCACAATTAGCAGGTGTAACAGTACCTGAAGATACAAAGATTCTAATTGCTGAGCTTAAAACAGTAGGACCTGAAAGCCCGCTTTCACGTGAAAAATTAAGCCCAGTTCTAGCTTGCTTCAAAGTAAACAGCACTGAAGATGGCTTAAAGCGTGCTGAAGAAATGCTTGAGTTTGGCGGATTAGGTCACTCAGCTGTTATCCATTCAAATGATGAAGAAGTTATTAAGCAATTTGGTATTCGTATGAAGGCTGGTCGCGTTATTACAAATGCACCATCTTCACAAGGTGCAATTGGTGATATTTATAACGCATATATTCCATCATTGACATTAGGTTGTGGTTCTTACGGTAAGAACTCTGTATCAACTAACGTAGGTGCAACTCACTTGCTTAATATCAAAAAAATCGCTAGAAGGAATGTTAATATGCAATGGTTCAAAATTCCACCAAAAGTTTATTTTGAAAAATATTCTACTCAATATTTGGCAAAAATGCCTAACATCAGTAAAGCAATGATCGTAACTGACGAAGGAATGGTTAAACTTGGTTACGTGGATAAAGTTCTTTACTATCTACGTAAGCGTTCTGACTATGTACATTGCGAAATCTTCTCAGATGTTGAACCAGATCCATCTTTAGATACAGTTATGGCTGGTGCTGAAATGATGAAGAAGTTCCAACCAGACGTAATCATCGCTCTTGGTGGCGGTTCAGCGATGGATGCTGCAAAAGGTATGTGGTTATTCTATGAGCAACCAGAAGCAGACTTTAACGGTATTAAACAAAAGTTCTTAGATATTCGTAAGCGTGTTTACAAGTATCCTGAATTAGGAAGAAAAGCACAATTCGTTGCGATTCCAACAACATCTGGTACTGGTTCTGAAGTAACACCATTCTCTGTTATTACTGATAAAGCAAATAACATTAAGTATCCATTAGCAGATTATGAGTTGA
This sequence comes from Bacillus sp. HMF5848, assembly GCF_003944835.1. Taxonomy (GTDB): domain Bacteria; phylum Bacillota; class Bacilli; order Bacillales; family HMF5848; genus HMF5848. The sequence goes on along the minus strand of NZ_RWIV01000001.1, from coordinate 2,731,304 downwards.
CTCCAGATGTAGCTATCGTTGACTCTCAATACGTTATGACTGTTCCAAAATCAGTTACAGCAGATACTGGTATGGACGTATTAACACATGCTATTGAAGCATATGTTTCTAACATGGCTAACGATTACACTGATGGTTTAGCATTAAATGCTATTAAATTGGTATTTGAATACCTACCAAGAGCATATCGCTTTGGCGATAAAGATGAAGAAGCTCGTGAAAAAATCCATAACGCATCTACAATTGCTGGTATGGCATTTGCGAACGCGTTCCTTGGAATTAACCACAGCTTAGCGCATAAGATTGGACCTGAATTCCACATTCCTCACGGACGTGCGAATGCAATCTTAATGCCACACGTAATTCGTTACAATGCAATTAAGCCTAAGAAATTCACTGCATTCCCGAAATATAAGTTCTTCAAAGCTGACGTTCGTTATGCTGAGATTGCAAGATTCTTAGGATTACCAGCTGCTACAACTGAAGAAGGCGTAGAAAGCTTAATCAATGCTGTTATTAAACTTGGTAAAGAGCTAAACATCGATATGAGTATCGCTGCTCAAGGTGTTGACGCTAAAGAATTCGAAGCTCGCGTTGACTACTTAGCTGACAAAGCATTCGAAGACCAATGTACAACAGCTAACCCTAAAATGCCACTAGTAAGTGAATTAGCAGACGTTTATCGCGCAGCTTACAAAGGTGTATAAATAAAAATAGAGAGAGTTTAACTCTCTCTATCTAATAGAAATTATAATACCGGTAGGAGCTGCCTGTGTTTTCGCACTAATAATGTGGGGGAATAACGGATAGCTAATACTAAGTGTATAAAAGAGTTAAGAAGTCATGGACTTCTTAACTCTTTTTGTATTACTACGTTCATAACCCTTTGACGCTATGCTATTTAGAATTGGATAAAGGGGGAAGAGTGCTTTGTTTGAGTTTGTTCGTGTATCTGTGGTTAAACAATGGAGAATTGTATTCGGATTTGTGTCGGATTGTGTCGTTAAGGAGCGGTGTTTGTCGGTGCCAGGCACACTCGAAATGGAAGGTTCAAAAAAACCAGTAATATCAACGGTTCAAAAATTGTCGTAAATTGTCGGTGCCAGGCACCGACAATTTTATATATACTTCAGACAAACCGTTTGAATATGTTTTTTTTGCTTTATTAAAGTAACTTGAATTGATCATAATCGTCTAGCTTGATAAGCTGAAAACTCATAAATCATCCAATCTCTTCACATCTCTGCATTTCATTTTTTTCTGATAGTACGTATCCCGATGTTTTAACATGTTCAGGTAAAAGAGGGTTGTTCTGAATAACCTCTAACGTTCTCATGACATTGTCTTCTACACTTTGATAAGATAGTTGCAGCCATTTGTCTATACTTCCTACAGAATACTTGTATTTTAATAAGTATTCTATAGCAGGATGTTCTTCTTTATGAATGCTGAGAAGTGCGCCGCTTTCTTGTTCGCCAATGACTAGTATTTCTTCGATATTTAAATCGCGACAATATAACAGCAAAGTACGCATCAAGTCTCCAAACGGTTCAGTAATTAAAGCGCCGTGCGTACGTAATACTAACAGATCCGTATTTTCAGGAAGCAAGGCTTTAACTTTGTCATCACTCGCATTTGTTACTACCATCATTTTGTTTCTCATACTTTCAAACCTCCTATAATTAGATCGCTAATGCAATTTGATAATAAATAGGAATTCCAATTAACAAGTTAAATGGAAATGTGATACCAAGCGCTGATCCTAAATACACAGATGGATTTGCATCGGGCACAGATGACTGAAGAGCAGCTGGGGCTGCAATATATGATGCACTTCCAGCAAGAACGCCCATCAACATAGTACCACCAAGAGATAACTCAGTAAGGTGTCCAATAATGACCCCTAAACTACCAAATAAAACAGGAAATACAATACCAACACCAAGAAGTTTCCAACCATATTGTTTAACAGCTGGTACAACTTCTTTCCCAACAATTAATCCCATGCTTAATAAAAAGATCACTAAAATACTATTATACAAATCAAAAAATAATGGCTTAACCATTGGATAGGCACGGTCACCTGCTATAAAACCAACAATTAAACTTCCTAGAAGCAACAATACACTTTTTCCGAATAATGATTCACGAATAACGTCTTTATGAATCATCGGTTTTGTACTAGTTGCCGTGATTCCATATTGCATATGTGTTGTAGATTTTTTACTTTCTAACACACTCAGCAATAGCAATGACACGAAGATTGCTGGGCTTTCAAGCAAAACAACTAGTGCATTCATATAGCCTTCATAGTAAATACTTTCTTTCTCTAAAAACGAAACAGCTGCTCCATACGTTACGATACTTACAGAACCGTACGTTGCCGATAATGCAATCGCATTTTTTGTATCGAACTTCATAAATCGTAATATGACGAACACTACAAGCGGTATCAGTGTGCCTAAAAAAAGTGTACTTATAATTGGCATAGCTACAGATGACAAGGAGTAATGTGTTAGCTCAATACCTCCTTTTAAACCAATTGCAATGAGTAAATAAATACTTAATGTCTCTTTTAGCCCGTTTGGAATAACTAGGTCTGATTTAACAATGGCTGCTATGATTCCTAATATGAAAAATAAAACTACAGGTGACATTAAATTAGTGATAAAAAGCTCTAACATTTGTTTCTCTCCTCATTCCCAAGTTAAAGATAGTTTTTAAAGCAAAAAAGCCGGCTAACAGAACAACATGCACAACTTGTGCAAGATGTTTGTTATACCGGCTTACTTTTACCTAACATTATGTTTTGTAAAAAGTCTTCCTGCTTTATATACATTTGTCTTGTAAGTTTTCTTTTAATGTAAATACTATAATACGTTCCCCTGTACGTGTGCTAATGTCAGTGTGAAAGCTCTCTATAGGTGTATTTATTGATTCTTCTACAGATACTTTAAGCTCCTCAACACCTGATTCAATTAAGTCTGAGCGACTTTTTTTTATGGTAAACATACCATCCATTGTTTGTGCCAACGTTTTTTCAGCAGGGGACAATATACCTTTCAACGTAACAATTATCATATTACGTAGTATATCTGTTTTAACAGATACAGAACCTCTTCCTAAGTAATCCTTTTCCCACTGTGTGAGAAGTCTACTAATGTTATTTTCTAGTTCGCCCTTTTTCATAAGTCCTCCGTGTTTTTTCGTGCAACCTATCATACGATGACTACACGCTAAAACGAGTTCTTTTTAGATATATTATTATACATATTCATATTTGTAAAGTAAAATACCTTTTTTAGAAGGCTTCCTTCACAATCTTCTCATGAAGAGAAGCTCCCATTTCACCTGATCTTTCAGTAGCTCGTTTAATACAAGCAATCATTGCTTCTTGATATTGATGCTGTTCTAATACACCTATACCTGCCTCTGTTGTACCACCTGGACTTGTAACCTCTCTTCGTAAAATGGATGGATGTTTATCAGACTGCTGTAGCATTTCAGCTGCGCCCATGATGGTTTGTAAAATAAGCTCTTTTGCAACAGAAGCTTCTAATCCAATATCTATCGCAGCCTTCTCCATTGCTTCTACTAAATAATATACGTAGGCAGGGCCACTTCCAGAAAGACCTGTTATCGCATGCATATCCCTTTCATTCACAACTTTTACAATGCCTATTGTTTCAAGAAGCTGTTTTGCCTTTTGTAAGTGAGTATCTGTTGCATAACGACCAAGTGCTATAGCTGTTGCTGATTTTCCAATAGCAGCAGAAGTATTCGGCATTGCGCGAATAATCGCGACTTGTTTCTTCAGGATATCTATCATCGATTGAGTAGACACACCAGCCATAACTGATATGATAAGTTGATCTTCGTGAATGAATGGTGCAATAGTTTGTAGACCATCCACAGCATCCTTTGGTTTCATAGTTAACACAACAATATTAGCTTTTTTAATAATGTCAGGTTTCTGTTTAATCATTTGTACACCGTACTTATGACGTAACTCATATAGTCGTTCGTAATTAGAACGATTGGTAACAAGTATTTGTCCTGGTGCGAACAATCGTTCCTTTAGCATCCCACCGATCATCGCCTCAGCCATCGACCCGGCTCCCATAAACCCAATTACATCCTTCATGAGTGGATCCCCCCCTGATTAAATTAACGTTCAAATAAAATAAAAAAGCCTTATCTGTCCTTATGAAAAGGACGAATAAGACTCTATTCCGCGGTACCACCTTTATTGGCACCATAAAAGTGCCCAGCTCTGACCCGTATCGTGGGGAACGGTTAGGTTTTCCTAACTACTAGCGGGGTAGGTTCTCCTAATAAGATGGCCTGTGAAACCTCGCAGCCAAGGGCTTCACTCTCTTAAGACATTATTAGTGTACTAGTCCCGATCAACGCATTACAGTATTGATTTTTTCAAATTATCGCTGATTTATTATTCATTGTCAAGCATAAATATTTATAATTTACAAGCTCATTATAATGACAAAATGATAAAAAAAAGGTAAACTTTACATATCAAGGACTGAATAGTCATTCATTGTGAAAAACATTATGATGAAAAAATAAAGATCCACACAACAGGAAAAGGAGTTATGAGAATGACAGCAATACAAGTAATGAATGATGTGCTTCAGATAACATTGCCAACACCTTTTGCAGTAGGAGATGTTAACGTATATATTATCAAGGGTGAGCGTCTAACTTTGGTAGATGCAGGCGTGAAAACAGAAGAGGCATGGCATTTGTTTACGCGAGGATTACAAGAACATGGGTACAAACCAGAAGATATTGAACAGGTTGTATTAACACACCATCACCCTGATCATGTTGGATTATTAGATCTCTTACCGAAGGGTTTACCAGTTTACGGCCACCGAAAAGGTCGTCCTTGGATCCAACAAAATCGAGAGTTTTTAGAGTATCATGATGAGTTTTTTGAGGATTTATTTTTCCGTTTTGGAATAGATCGTGTGTTTTTAAAAGGTATTGAACAAATGAAACGACCGTTACACTTTGCCTGTAAACGTGACTTAACAGGTGAACTTGTGGAGGGTGACATAATTCCTGGCTTACCAAATTGGAGTGTTCTAGAAGTACCTGGACACGCTCAAAGTCATATTGCCTTTTATAGAGAGCAAGATGGGACATTAATTGGTGGCGATCATTTATTAGGGAAAATATCAAGCAATCCATTGCTTGAACCACCAGAGCATAGTGGGGATGAAAGACCTATGCCACAGGTGCAATATAACGACTCGTTACAGAAGTTACTAGACTATAATATACAAGTGGTATACAGTGGACATGGAGAACCTATACACAATGCGCATTCACTTATCACCCATCGTCTAAAGAGACAAGACGAGCGTGCACAGGATGTTCTTGCTATATTAAAAGAAAAGCCGCATACGGTCTTTGATGTGTGCAAGCAGCTTTTTCCACATGTTTATATGAAGCAGCTTGCTCTAACCATTTCTGAAACAGTGGGGCAGCTTGATTATTTACAAAGCAAGCGTCTTGTTGCTATTGACCATGCTAGCGGCGCAGATCTATATTACGTAGTGTAACGGGGGACAGTATGGATTCGTTAAAAAATAAAAATGTTGTCATTACCGGTGCTTCAAGTGGCATTGGTGAAAAATTAGCGTATTTAGTTGCAAAGCAAGGGGCGACGCCTATACTAATTGCGCGCTCAGAAAAGAAATTACAGGACTTAACTATTAGCCTACAGCAGTATAATAGACAATCAACATATTACGTTCTTGATGTAAGTAACATAAAGGCAGTAGAAGATGTTTTTTGCGACATTTATAGTAAATATGGTCATGTTGATGTTCTCATCAATAATGCTGGCTTTGGTGTCTTTGAATATGTAAATGACATTGATTTAGACATAGCCAAAAACATGTTTGATGTGAATGTACTTGGTCTTATAGCTTGTACACGAGCCGTGTATCCTCACATGGCTAAAAACAAATCCGGCCATATTATTAATATCGCATCTCAAGCCGGAAAGTTTGCAACGGCAAAGTCAAGTGTATATACAGCTACAAAGCACGCAGTTTTGGGGTTTACAAATAGTCTACGTATTGAAGCACGCCAATCAGGGGTTTTCGTTACATCTGTTAATCCAGGGCCAGTTGCCACAAACTTCTTTAATATCGCTGATAAAGACGGAACTTATGTAAAAAATGTTGAAAGATATATGATTGACCCTGACATTTTGGCGCAAAAAATTGTAAGTGTGATTTTTACATCAACTCGCGAAATTAATATGCCTACGTGGATGAGTGCAGGGAGTAAGTTATACCAGTTATTCCCGAGGCTTGTAGAAAAGTTTTCAGAGAGATTTGTTAATATTAAATAGCTATGAAGTAGATAAGTCAGGGAAACCTGGCTTTTTGCTTTTTAGCTCTGCAAAAGAAAGTGTGACTCCAAAAAATTTAAAGTAGCGCAATTTATCCAGATTAAAGTAGTAGCAAATCACTGAACATAGGTGCGTGGCACGATTCCGACAAACTTTGGCGTGATTTCGACAAGAAAGTAGTGCAATTTCGACAAGGAAGTGTCACGTTTTTCAACTAGTACTCACTGAACTTAGGCGTGTAGCACGAATTAGACAATGCCCTGGCACGTCTACCAACAGTTATGTGAAGCACCAAAGGAGATAGTCGAGTAGTTTCATGTCTCAGTCTAGAAGAAGCGAGCCGCAATGTAGCAAATATCAATAACAACGTTTAACAACTTTTTTTGTAAAAAATAAAACCTTTTTAAAGTGTGTGCTGTCTAATATATGAATACAAACAGAGAGGATACCTGGTTATGAATGAGGAGTTAATACAGAGAGCAAAGCGAGGGGATGACGACGCATTCTTTGAACTTATGCAGCTGCATAAAGAAAAGATGTATCGAATTGCTCTGTCTTTTTTACACAGTGAGCAGGACGCGCTAGAAGCGATGCAAGAAACGACATATCGTGCATATAAGGGACTCAAGCGCTTGAAGAAGAATCAATTTTTTACTACATGGCTAATACGCATTGTCATGAATTATTGTACAGATGAACTTAGAAAACGAAAACGTACTACGGTGCAAACAGACTTTGTAGAGAATAGCTCAGTAGAACCTGGATTTGAACATGTAGAGCTGGAAGCATTAATTGCACAATTAGATGTCAAACAACAACAGGTTATAAAGCTTAAATACTTTCACGATCTGAAAATTGCAGAGGTGGCAGACGTGATGGAAGTTCCAGAAGGGACAGTGAAAACGTGGTTGCATAAAGCGTTGTTGCAATTGCGCAAGCAGTTAGAAATGAAAGGAGAAGGGCGTCATGCATAATGAAGAGGAGCAGCTTGAAAAGATGAAGAAAAGATACAATGATTTAGAAATGCCACCCTCCATTGATGTTTACATTAAAAAAGGAATGCAACAAGCGAAAAAACAGCAAAACAAAAGAAAACGGGTACAATTATCATTAGCCGCAGCCATTATTTTTGTCGGCGTATTCGTTTCATCTGTATCTGTATCACCTACATTTGCTAATTACATCCGGATGGTTCCTGGACTTGAATATATTGTAGATTTAGTTCGTTTTGATAAGGGGTTATTAACAGCTATTGATAATGATTATGTGCAGGTTATTAATGAAGCAGATGAACATGATAATCTGAAGCTTACAGTAGATGCTATATTGGCAGATGAAGTGCAAATGGTGTTGTTTTACACGCTATCATCTTACAACCCCGCACATGAGTTTGTAGAATTAGAGTCGTTCAGATTATTAGATGAAACAGGGAATGAACTTGAATTTAGTGCAACATATGTTTCAACCGGAAAGAGCCTGCAAGAAAACGATAAAATATCAGGGAATATTACTTTTACGTACAATGACAAAAAACTACCTGATCAATTAACGTTTCGAACGAAGATTGTAGAAGGTAAAGAAGCATTTAGTCGTGATAAGGAATTAGCTAGCACGTGGCAGGTCCCTTTTAATGTAGATTTAGAGAAGTTTTCTGGTCAGAAGGAAACAATCGACGTAAATAAAACGATTGAAATTGAAGGGCAAAAGATCATAATTAAAGAAGTCACAATGTATCCAACTAGAGTGGGTGTCAAGGTAAAGTACGATGAAACAAATGATAAAAAGATCTTTGGCTTTGAGGATATTCATTTTGAAGATGAAACTGGTGAGCAGTGGGGTACTATATCTAATGGATTCACTGCATCGATACTAAGTGAAAATGAACAAATTTTATATTTTCAAAGTAATTACTTAAAGAGTCCACAAGAATTGTATTTGAAGTTTTCTAAAGTACGCGCTCTTGATAAAGATGATTTACAGGTAATTGTTGATTTAAAGAATAGTAAAATTTTGGATCAGCCAAAAGCAAATATACTAACATCTGTTACTACTGATGGTAATCATGTGGCATTTGCAGGGAAAGTGAATAGTGAAAAGCCTATAAGTATGAGCTTTGTTGATAAAGTAACAGATGCGGAAGGAAAAGAGGTTGATATCGATAGCTTTACTAATTCAAGTGTAGAAAATGAAGATTGGCGTCCAGGAGTCATTATACCAAATGTGTGGGACCTGGCTAATCCTGTAACATTCCATATTTATGATTACCCTATGTTTATAGAAAAAGAGATATCTATACGCGTGAAATAAATGGATGGTCCTTGTGACTATCCTTTTTTAATAAACACACACTAATGCGTTTAGTAATGTTAAAATATAGAAAAAGCGCAGTGGGAGAGGAACACATGGAGAACATAATAGAGCAGTCTCTTAATCAATTATATCCAGTTAATATTATGGGAGTAGAAGTAGTTACACCAGGCATGTATCGTTGTTTTTCAGAAGACAAAACGTATTATGCAAGGATATCAAATTACAAATCGTATGAACATCAATATGAAGAACTATCGTGGATGGAATACTTGTCTCAGCATGGCGTGGGCGTAGCAACAGTTGTAAGATCAAACAATCAACAGCTTATTGAAAAAATAAAGTTAGAACAAGAAATAAATACCGTTCTATTTGAAGCTGCTCCCGGCATACATATGCCAAAACAACAATGGGATGAGTCCGTTTTTAAAAAGCTTGGTCAAGAAATAGGAAAAATGCATCGTCTTTCAAAACATTACACGGCACACTACCCAATTAATTATTTGAATGATTGGCAAAACAATCATGAGTATGATTTCCTGTCTTATATCCCTGAACAAGAAACAACTATTAGGGACTTGTGCAAGAAAATAGTTAATGAAATTAATAGTATCCCGCAAAATTGTAATACATATGGAGTCATTCATGGTGATATATGGCTAGACAATGTGCTTGTAACAAAAGAAAAAAAGCTAACATTAATAGACTTTCAAGATTGTGAAAAACATTATTATATGTTTGACTTAGCAGTCCCGTTATATTCCGCGTTGGAGTTCTCTTTTGTGGGAGGAAGGAATATAAAAGAATATAGTTATGCTATTAAGGAAAGCTTATTTGAGGGATATGCAAGTGAATGTACGATCTCAGCGGAGTTAACGAATACGTTACCTTTATTTTTAAAACTAAAAGAACTATTTGAATATCGTGCTATGCACAGGTATTGGGAGAAAAAGAACCTTAGTGAGGAGCAAGTTCGCATTATGAATCTGTACCGAATACGCATAGAAAATCAATTTAGTTTATTTTAATGATTCCCTAAGTTAGAGTGATATGAAAAAAGGAGCATGAACTCATGCTCCTTTGCTGTATAATATGTTATTTTTTAAATAACTCTAGTGCTAGAAGTGTATCATAGAAGTTTTCTTCGTGACCATCATATGTAATTTCAATTTTTTGCTCAGGTTGAAGTGATAATGCTAAAACTCCTAGTAGGCTTTTGCCATCAACAACCCATTGTTCTTTTTTAATTAACACATTTCCAGAAAATTGGCTAGCATTGTGAACTAATTGACTTGCAGCTTCCGCAAAAATTGGCTTTAAAACAGTTAATTCCATTGTGTCATCTCCTTTACTGTAGTTTTTTAACCAACTATCTTTAGTATAGTGGCGAGTTATATGTAATACAAGTGCTTTTCGTTACAATATAGTGAAAACGTTCTCATATGCTTTTGTTGTTATATGTTTTAATCCTTACTATGGTTGGTTAAAACAATTTAATAAACTAAGATAAAAGGCTCATTACATATAAAGTAAATAGTAATAATATATGAAGTACATTGTTTTTGCTGAAAGGGGAAGGTATGGAGAAGTGGCTAACAGACATTATAAATGAATTTGGATATATAGGCATCATGTTGTTAATTGCTCTAGAAAATATCTTTCCGCCAATACCTTCTGAAGTAATTCTCACTTTCTCGGGATTTATGATAATTGAATCGGATTTAACCTTTTCTGGTGTAGTTCTTGCTTCAACTGTTGGGTCCACAGTAGGTGCTATAGTCCTCTACATAATTGGACTGCAGTTGGATGTTGAGCGATTAGAGAAAATTGTAGATAAGTGGGGGCATGTACTTAGAGTTACTAAAAAAGATATTTATAAGGCTGATGCTTGGTTTGATAAATATGGAGCGTGGACAGTTTTCTTTTGTCGTTTCATACCATTGATACGTAGTTTAATTTCACTTCCTGCGGGGATGTCGAATATGAATCTTGGATTGTTTCTATTTTTCACAGTATTAGGGACGTCAATTTGGAATGCTGTGCTAGTGTATTTAGGAGCTTCCGTAGGCAATTCATGGGAAGATATTGTAAAATACATGAAGATATACTCAAACATTATTTACGCTGTTTTGTTTTTATTTTTATGCTTTGTAATAATTATTTATTTAAAAAAGAGAAAGTAGATAAAAATAAAAAAGACGGATGTGTTGATCCGTCTTCTTTGAGTACAATTTAATCAAGTACCTTTTCAGCTCGAACACAGGAGTCGAATTTACCTTTGTGATTACCATCGCAAAATGGCTTGTTTTGAGACAACCCACAACGGCATAATGAAAAGGTTTGCTTAGTAGTAAATTTATTACCTTCTGCGTCAATAAGATCGACGTTACCTGTTACTCTTAAAGAACCGTTATCCATTACTTTTATTTGTACATCTGCCATGTTAAATCCCCTTTCCATATTTATACTTTTATCCTAATCATTTCAAAATGATTTTTCAAATGTTACAACTTAAAAAAAGGAATATGGTACAATAGCATTATATTTTTACGAGGTAGGAGTTATACGTATGATAGTGACATTTACTGAGAAAGCAATAAGTGCGATAAAAAATAGATATAATATGTCATCTGATACTGCTTGTTTACAGCTATTTTATGATATAGAAGGTTGTGGCTGCGGCGTAAACGGTGTTCCGGTATTTAAAGAAATAAAAGAGCCAGGCTCTAACATAATACAAATTACGTCGAATTGGGGGCGAATATATTTACATACTCAACAGGCCGTATTTTTTCCAGAAAACATGATTGTCGATTATTATGAAAAATCAAGTCACCTGCAATTAAAGAGTAAGGAAGAAATGGTCAATCCACATATTCAAATTGAAAAGTATAAGCAGGAGGACCAGTATGAAAAATAAAATAGAAAGTATTAAAAATGTAGCAAGGTCAAAGACATGGGTTTCTTTTGTAAATGAGAATAACGAGCCTTACAGTCTGCTTCATTGGTCAGTTGGTGGTGTTAATAGTGATCCAAAGGATTCATGGCTCGTTCAAGATGAAATGACCTTTGAAACAAGAGAGTTTGCAACTCTTGAAGAGGCAACAGCATGGATTGAAGAAAATGTGGGAATTATACTAGATATTTTAGGATGAAGCGGCACTCATAGAGAAGGTGCCGCCATATTATGTTCTGCAAAGAAGTCATCAATAACTTCTTCATACTGCTCGCGATTATTAGTAAGAGACATGGCGTGGAGTCCGTTCGGCATCAATACAATTGCTTTGGCGCCTTTTTTTCTTTTATACAGGTTAATAGTCATTTGTGGTGGTATGTAATCGTCGGTTTCACTAGTAATAAACAGAATCGGACTTTCAATATTCTCAATATATTGTATAGGTGAGATGTCCTTAAAAGAATAGCCTTCTCGAACCGTAAGAGCAAGCTTTGCAAAGGGCATTACAAGCTGACGTGGTATATTATGCTCTACTTTCAAGCGGAATGCTAACTGCTCATCAAAACTTGAATAAGGGCAATCCGCAATATAAAAGTCCGCCCCATCTTCTATCGTACCTGCGTATAAAAGCATAGTGGCAGCACCCATTGACTCACCGTGAATGCCGATGACAGATTCATCACCAGCTTTTTTCTTTACCCAATCCATGACGGCTTTTAAATCATTTTTTTCATAATATCCATATGTTGTTGTGTCTCCACCTGATTTTCCGTGGCGGCGATGCTCGTATGTTAGTACGTTCCACCCTTTTTTGTGGAACAGTTTTGCATATTTAATAGAATTGTAATTGTTTACAGTTACGCCATGACATATGACTATGTAGTGATTGCTATAGGGCTGTTCAAAAAACCAGCCATTTAAGTTATAACCGTAAGGAGATTGAATTTTTACGTCTGTCTTTGCTAAGTGGGTAAGCTCATCTTTAGAAAAGTGGCCATCTGTTATTTCACGATTAATTATTTCTTCATCAGGCTTTTTAGCTATGTATTTCATTTGATTGGTAACGTACAAACCAACACCTAGCACATATAATACGAAGATAAAAACAACTATGAATAATGCTATCATTAAATCGAATCCCCCCTAAGCGATAGCAATATTTTACCACTTTAAGTTAAAAACGAAAATATTATTGATGAATATTGTTTTCTTTTTTATAGTATTGATAGAGAAATGAAGGAGTGTATGTATGATGAAAAAGAAACAAAGAGAAGATGCAAATCATTTGCAAGACCGATTGAACAATGATATTTTACAAAAATTAAAAGACAAACAAAAACAGTTAAAGCAAGAGGAGATTAAAAAACAGGAGCAAGAGGAGGAACAAAAACGTCAGGAACGTAAGCAACGTGAGAAAAATAAAAGCTTTGAAGAACTATTAAATGAAAGTAACATTGATTGGAAAAAGTTTAAATCGTAATACAAGCAGCCTAGGTGCTAGATACCGCCTATTTTTAGGTGGTATTTTTAATTAGTAATTTTATGCTGCAAATGTAATTTTATCGAATATATGTCTGGAATGTATACTTTACTTTTACGTTAGAAAGAATGCATGTTTGCGTGTCGAAAATGCACGTTCACGTGTCGAGAATGCATGTTCGTATGTCGAAAATGCACGTTCAGAGTAACCGGGACCTTGTGACGAGAAAGAATGCACGCTGGCGTGTCGAAAATGCACGTTCACGTGTCGAGAATGCATGTTCGTATGTCGAAAATGCACGATCAGAGTTAACCGGGACCTTGTGACGAGAAAGAATGCACGCTGGCATGTCGAAAATGCATGTTCACGTGTCGAGAATGCATGTTCGTATGTCGAAAATGCACGTTCAGAGTTAACCGGAACCTTGTGCGTTTTCTCAAATTGTAACGAAGAATTCTAAACGTCCGACTTAGATAATGTGGCGTTTTACTGACAAGAAAGAATAGAATATTGATATTTTTTTACATATAAAGGATAATGTGGTTATTAACTGTACAAGGAGTGATGTTGTATGCTATCTATTGTAAATTCTGTTCGTCCGTCTCATAAGTCTTTGGTGAATCAGGAGAGGTAGCTCTCGGCATTAGTCCTGAATGTTCCTCTCCTTAATAATGGAGGAATACTATTGAATTTAAGTAAATTAGGTTGGAATGAAGAACTAGATGCATGCTTTAATGATTCTTTTTCGAAAGGGACATATAAGCCTGCACGTGTAATAAGTCAGTTTCAAAATATATATAAGATTTACACTGAAAATGGAGTGACTTTAGCAAAGGTAGCGGGTAAATGGCGTTATGGAAATAACACGTTGCCGGCTGTTGGAGATTGGGTTGTCGTAACAAACCATGAGGGGACCTCTATGGTCCATTCTATTTTGCCTCGAAAAAGTTGTTTTGAACGTAAAGCAGTTGGAGAAGAAACAGAATCACAAGTGATTGCTACTAATATTGACACAGTGTTTATTGTAAGTTCTTTAAATCATGATTTCAGCCCACAGCGTATTGAGCGTTATTTACTACTTACATGGGAATGTGGTGCGAATCCTGTTATTGTTCTAAGTAAATCTGATGTGTGTCATGACATCGCGGATAAAATGAAACAAGTGGAACGTGTAGCCATGGGAGTGCCTATTCATGCTATTAGTAGCGTTACAGGTGAGGGGTTAGCAGAACTTGAGACCTACATGACAGAAGGGCATACCGTTGCCTTGTTAGGATCATCAGGTGTAGGGAAATCCTCTCTTATCAATGCGCTGGCCGGAGAGCATATTCAGGCTGTCAATACAGTTCGTGAGGATGATAGTAAGGGACGTCACACAACCACAAATCGAGACCTCATTGTTCTGGAAAATGCTGTACTTATAGACACACCTGGTATGCGAGAGATACAGCTTTGGGGATCAAAGGATAGCTTATCCCAAACGTTTGAGGATATAACAGAGCTTGCCCAGCATTGTAAGTTTAGGGATTGTAACCATAAGTCAGAGCCTGGCTGTGCTATTAAAGAAGCGCTTGAAAGTGGTGCATTACCTCACGATCGTTGGAATAGCTATGTAAAGATGGAAAAAGAACTAGCACATCTTGCAAAAAAACAAGCTGAATTAAATCGAAGACTAGAAAATAGAAAGAAACGTGCATAAGAAGGAGGCATCATCATACAGATGATGCCTCCAATTTATTCATTTTACTCTTACAAGTTCACAATCTTTTATTATACTTAACTTAAAAGCTCTGAGCAGATTGAACGATATCTTCGGGAACCGTAATAGGATCAATTTCATTAATTTTATCAAATTTCATAGTGATTCTTTCATACGTTTCTGTACTTTCAATTGCATCATATTTTATTCTATACTCATAAAAGTATTCTCGTTGATACATAGTGTTTTTATCTATGACAATCTTCATAGTAAAGCTATCTAGAACAAGCTCGGAATAGTCATCAAACGTTAATGAAGTAGCGATGTCTTGGTTAATCGTACTTAGTTCATCTGCTACATATTGCTTGTATCGATCCGTGTTGCCAGTCAGTGTTAGGATATACGTATCACTTGTTTCTTCTAATTGATAGTCGTCAATAAAATCTAATGTATGATTTGTTTGCCCTCTTGGATCGAAGGTAAGATTACCTTGTGATTGCGCTTGTTCTGGCAGTTTAAACCACATAGACTGACTTTTTTCATACATAAAAACTCCATTCGTAGCTAAATACATTTCAATCGACCCATCCGGCATATCTGGTGATTGTGTGGTAATAACTTGGTGCATCGTCATAGGCTCTTCATAATTCATTTCTAATTGTATTGTTGTTGTTGTTTGACCGAGGTCAGACGATTCTCTTATTGATTCTAACTCAAGTGCAAAGCTTGAAATATCAGCCATAACCTCTGCAGCTTGTTCTAAAATACTTTTAGCTGTCAGCTTCTCTGTAGGTTGTTGAGACTCTTTGTTTTTTTTCTCATTCTCTTCTGTTACATTTTTCTCTTCTTGTTCTGTTGCATTCTCACTGCTCTGTTCCTCCGGACTTTCCTCGCTATCAATCACTGTACTCTCCGGTGTATTGCTATCCGTGTTTGTATTTTCTGACGTCGCATTGCTACCACAGGCAGTCAATAGAAACACAAAACAAATGATAACGATCCACCAAATCCCCTTTTTCACGTTGTACCTCCTAGTTTTTAAAAAGTATAGTTTACAAACTATTGTAAATATTACCAAATTTATACATATTTTACAACGATAAATAATACGATAGGCAAAGAAAGGTGAAAGGAGGTAGGTAGTAATATGAGTAACGAAATGCAGTTGAAAGAGGAAAAATCGTCAACGGGATTAGAGGTGAACATCGCAGGATTGCTTTGTTATATTTTAGGAATATTTACAGGTATTTTATTTTTAGTTATTGAGAAGGAGAGTACTTTTGTGAAATTTCATGCCATGCAATCTGTTATTACTTCTGCATTCCTTTTTGTAATAACGACTGTTCTTTCCTTTATCCCTATAATAGGCTGGCTAATTAGTCTATTACTCTCACCATTATGCTTGATTTTATGGATTGTTTTAATGCTTCAAGCATACAAAGGAAAGAAATTTAAACTTCCTATTGTTGGTGATATAGCTGAAAAACAAGTCATTAAAGCGTGATTCTTTATGGGGTGGAAAATTTACTCCGTCTTTATTAGAAAGGAGACCAGTTATATAATATACTAGGTCTCCCAATACATACTATTGTGCTGGGGTTAATTGCTTACCGAAATCTTTAAATTTAACCTCTACTTTTACACTAACCTTAGCATTGGGATATTTTTCTTTAAAGCCGTAGGCTTCAAACTCTTGCAAGGTAAGAAAATGACGTCTGACCGTGTTTGACCAGTTAAACGGGTTTGTCTTATATTTATCCTGTGTTTTTTGTATTAGCGCTTCGAATTTCTTTGTTAAATCCTCTTCAATACTTGTTCGTAACAATTCCCGGTTGTCTTTATTAGTAACGTAATTGACACCACTAGGAATGGACACTATTTCTAAGTCAAGAGGTATCAACACATTAATCTTTAATTCATCGTCAAAGTTCATACTAATTTGAGTGTTTCGGTGTTTAGTTATTCGCGCGCCTATGCGATAGTCCGGATTTTTAGGATCAGTATAAGACACTCTCATATATTTAGCTACTGATTTACTTCTCAAATTTAACGAAAGGCGCGTCTCTTCACCTGATAACGTTCCTACCATAACACCATCTTTAAATAGTGCACTTCCGATTAACTGAGTGCTATTTCCCCCTATTTGATTAATTTGCCCTGGTAAATAATCGTCTTCGTTCCCTTCTTTTGTTTCTTCATCTTTTTCTGTAGAAGCATAAATCGCTAAATATGCATCTTGCTTACTTTCAATTCTCTGCAGAAATCTTTGTAAATCTGATAACGGAACTAATCCCGTTTCTTCCCATCTACCGGCCATTAAATCATAAAACTTGTGAGGTCTTGTTTCTAATTTTGGATCATTATTTTTGATGAAATCATATGCTTTTTCTTTCGATACAATTAGTTTTATATCTCTTCTTATTTCACGGTCTCTTATGCTTGATGTAATAAATTTAACAGCCTTGTCCGTTTTGGCAAACTCCTCACCAATAATCATTACTTTAGTATGAGAGAAGTTGATTTTACGAGCGACTGAAGCATTAGCTAAATCCCTTGCTGTAATAATATCAGGTGCGGTGAAGGTTATGATTTCAGATGCTTCTTCCTTTTCGCCGCCTGTGTTTGGAATGCCGGCCTGAGGATTTGCTACTTGAAATGTAACAGTAATCCCGTCTGTTTTTTCAGAGTCGTCTAGTCCAATAACAACAACAAAGGCTTGTTCTTCAATCTCGTGCTTATCATAACAAGATGTTAAAACAAAACATAATATGAGAATAAATAGCTTCTTCATGAAGCAACACTCGCTTTTTTTCGGAAAGAAAGTATCCATAAAATGATCGGCAATGTAACAAAAATGTATGAGCCTACATATAGACTCATCTGCCTATAAGAAAACGCGGCATGTACGATTGTTTCCGGAATGATCCCGATTACAAAAATGACAGCAGCTATTGGTATTATATATATTTTTGTGAATTTTACTTTTTTAATTGTTTGGGTGAAGATGGTCGTTGTAATGAAAAAGTATGTTGCAAACTTTACAATCGAACCAACAATCCAAAACGCTAGAAAATAGCCTTCAAAATTAGATATAAAGCGACCAAGCTCAACCGCTCTCGCTAAGTGCTGAAAGGGAAGTAACATATTTTTCAGTGAATATGCATCAAATACGATAATGTAGAAGAAATAAAAAATACTCATCTCTAAAGCCACTACCCACAGACCCCAAAGGACAGCTTTAGAATAGTTTTTTGAGTCTCTAACATATGGTATAAGCGCTGCAAATAAAATTAATTCAATATAAATAGAATTTTGTAAAAAGCTTTCTTTCAACACAACATCAATACCCGTTCCAAAAAAGGGGAATAGATAAGACAAATTCAACTCTTCTGATAGCGTTAAAATTATTAAAACAAGAAGAGCTAATTTAATATAAGGGAGCACGATCCACGCTGTACGACCTACCATATAGGCTCCGCCATAAGCCACTAATAAGCATACAAGTGTTAAAACAAAATGTAAAACAAGCTTTGGTGTTTGTGGGAAATATAAAGTCATTAATATATCTGAGTAATTACTTAACATTAATGCTGTTCCTATAAGCGAAAAAGCAAACAAGATTAAATTTATTATATTCCCTACATATTTCCCTGTTAACCTGACATTTAAGTCAACTAAGCTTAACTTATATTTATTTATTAATTTTACAAATAAAAATAAAGGTAAGAAAACTATAGATCCCGCAATGAGAGGAACCATCCAACTAGCCATATAGGTTTCTGCGAACAGCAGATCAGGTGTCACATCTGTAAATTTTGTCCCTAGTGAAATTAATATAATAGCAAGAATTTCACGTGTGCCCAATTTAAATTGGTTCTGCATGTCATTGTCCTCCACTTGAATCGTTACGATATGTATCCTGCCGAGTAATATTTGTAGGGCGATACCACTGTTTTCGAACAGTCTTTCTAAATATTAAGTCACTAGACGATGTATTATGAGGTGCCTTCGGCGATAGAAATGGGACTCCAAACGATGTTAGACAAGATAAGTATGCGATACTTAATGTTAAACAAATGACAATTCCAAATAACCCAAACATCGCTGCAAATATGAAAAAAGCAAACCTAATCATCCTGACCATGTAACTAAAACTAATGTCAGGAACTGCGAAAGATGCTAGTCCTGTTACAGCTACAACAATGACCATAATGGGACTGATTATATTTGCTTCTACAGCTGCTTGCCCTAAAATTAATGCGCCTACAATACCGATGGTAGGTCCAATTGGCGAGGGGACACGCACGCCAGCTTCTCTTAACAATTCAAAGGCTATCTCCATCATGAGAACCTCAATAACCGCAGGAAATGGTACTGTTTCTCGTTTCGCTGCAATCGCTAAAGCTAAATCAGTAGGTAGCATTTCAATATGGTAAGTTGTTGCAGCAATATAAAAAGCGGGTGTTACGATCGCAATAAAAAAAGCAAGTATACGAATGGCACGAATGAAGTTTCCGTATGCCCATCGCTGATAACTATCCTCTGCGGTGTGAAAGAAAGACCAAAATGTAACTGGGGCTACTAAGCAGGCAGGTGAATTCTCTGCAAGAATGACGACATGACCTTCTAACATGTAAGACACTGCTCTATCAGGTCTCTCGGTATACAGAATGGTAGGAACAAGAGAATGTGGTCGTTCCTCAAGATATTGCTCAAGTAAAGCGATATTTTGGATAGCATCAACCTCTATACTATTTAGTCTTTGCTTAACATTATTCACGACATCTTGATTTACTAATTCACTAATATACATAAGTGATATGGTGTTGGATGCTTTATTCTTTAATAAAACCTCTTCAGTTATTAATTTTTCATATCGTAATTGCTTTCTAATTAAAGATTTATTGATTGAAACAGATTCAACAAATCCTTCATTTGTTCCCTTTATCACTAACTCGTTTTGAGGCGTATCAATGCTTCTATGCTCAATTTTTGTAGTATCTAGGATGAAGCCGATGCTGTAGCCATCTATTAAGAGCAGAGTTTGTCCATTAGTAATACCAAGTACACATTCTGCAAAAGATGTGACAGTTCTTATTTTCTTAATAGGAAGCATATTTAACATATCATTTTCGAGATTTTGAGTTCCATCGAACTCCTGTGTTTGTAGCGGCTTCAAAATAAACTCTTCTGATGCTTTCGGATCAACAATTCCATTTAAACAAAAAGTAGTCGCATCTCTTTGAAGGGCTTTTATAGTGAAACTTCGCACAATAAAATCTTTATTTATATCACTTTCAAATTTACTGTTAAAGGCATCTGTATTTTCTTTTAAGCTTTTTGATAAGAGCTTATTTTCAATCAATGGCTGGACAATACTTTGTATGTTTTTAAAGCGTTTAAAAAGCTTCATGAAATTCAAGGTGTGTTCATCCTTTACTCAATTATACTTCTATTATTTACTTGAATAGTTAATATAATCATTTTTAAGGAGAAAATTCATGAGAAGGGATAAAAGAGAGATTAACATTAGATGCACTATGGTATGAGTTTAGAAGTAGAAATATCTTTATGAAAGATAAAGAAAATGAAAAAAAGGTACGCCATAATCATTTGGCGTCCTTCTTACTAACTATGTATTGTGTATAGTTACACTTTATTTATGATTTTTTGTAAATTTTTATTATCGATGCTGTTCGTATTTATTTGCCTTTGACATATGACGAATTGCTTCGAGTGCATCCTGTGTAAGAGGTGCTGCTTTAACTGCATTCACATTTTCCAATACTTGCTTAATGCGGCTAGCGCCAGGAATAACAGCAGCGACATTAGGATGAGAAAGGTCATATTGCAACGCTACCTCGTGTAAGTCGCGATTAAGTGTCGCCATTAGCTGTGTTCGTAATTGATTAAGTTCTTCATGGGTGTAGTCAAGGAAGCTGTCGTTACATAACGGGCGATTTGATAGAATTCCTTTAGCAACCGGACCACGTGCGATGACACTTATATTGTGTTGATGTAAAAGGTTCAATATCTCTTCCTCTGGTCTGCGATCAAGTATGCTATATTGCATCATGACGCTAACAATATTCGAATGATCGATATACTCCCGAATGACGTTAGGCCGAATAGACGAAATCCCATAGTGACGAATGTATCCTTCTTTTTGTAACTCTTCAAACGCCTCTATAGTTTCATCAATCGGATCGTCAATGGTACCACCATGAAGTTGGTACAAGTCAATATAATCTGTTTGAAGGCGACGTAAACTGTCTTTACAAGCCTCTTTAATATGAGCCTTCGATGGATCCCAAGTCCAACCTGATTTATCTTCATTCCAACGATTTCCCGCTTTTGTCGCTACAATTATGTCGTGACGGCGTGCTTTAATGGCGGCGCCAACGATTTCCTCATTGATCCCAAAATCATATAAATCGGCTGTATCAACATAATTGATCTCATGGTCGAGTGCTGCATCAATAATGGAGCGAGCTTTTTCTTTGTCCGTTCCGATAGACATACAACCAAGTCCCATTTTACTTACATATAAATCAGATGATCCTATTCTTCGTTTCTCCATCTCTATCACCTCGACTATATTGTATCGTTCATATTATTATAAGACAAACATTGCAGTCGACAGTTTCACATGCTACCTTTATAACATGAAAGTATATTAGGAGGAGCATAAAGATGGAAAAAGAAGCGTTATTAATTATCGACATGAGTCATGATTTTGTCGCAGACGATGGTGGGTTGACAGTGGGGAAGTCAGCACAAGAAATAGTACCGAATATCATTCACCTAGCTAACGATTTTCTTGAACGTGGACAGGTCGTGGTAGTTTGTATGGATGCGCATCAACCAGATGATGCCCATTTCGAGCTATGGCCACCACATAACGTGATTGATACACCGGGACAAAAGTTATATGGTGACCTGCAAAATTGGTATGAGACACACCAAGATAATCCTAATGTCTTGTACATTCCAAAGCCAGAGTATGATGCGTTTTTCGGCACAGACCTTGATGAGAAATTAAAAGAAGTTAATGTTAAAAAAGTTCACCTGACCGGAGTGTGTACCGACATATGCAATTTTTTAACGGCGTATGGCGCATATGCTAGGGGCTATAAAACTGTCGCTCATAAAGACTCAATGGCAACGTTCACAGGGCAACACGATACGTTTATAGAACATATGAAAACAGTATTTAAAACGGAGATTGTTTAGTAGTAGGGAATGGAATGATTTTTGTGTTTTCATAATCTCCAGCCTGAATCCATTGCTGTACAGTCTCAAATTCTTTAGCATATACTTTTAATTTGGCACGTATCTCCCATGCTTTACCTGCTAGCATAATACTAGAAGGTGTGCGATATATTCTCAAATGCCGCCACCTCGCTTTCATAGTGTTTGGTAATATGTATGAGGAAGTAGGCTAGAACAGAACAAGGAGCGACAAACATTGAGTCAATTTAACGAAAAAACTATTACAAGAAAAACTATTTTTCAAGGCCGTATTATTGATTTGCATGTAGATGAAGTAGAACTACCAAATGGCAAAAAAAGTACTCGTGAAATCATTAAGCATCCTGGCGCAGTTGCTGTTATTGCTGTAACAGACAACCAAAAAATAATCATGGTGGAGCAATTTCGTAAAGCGTTAGAACGTAACTTAATAGAAATCCCAGCTGGTAAGCTTGAAAAGGGAGAGGACCCACTAGAATGTGCAAAACGCGAGCTTGAAGAAGAAACAGGATACATATGTGAAAACATGAGCTTACTTACTTCTTTTTATACATCACCAGGCTTTGCTGATGAGCTTGTTCATATTTATGTGGCAGAAGGTTTACGAAAAAAAGAAGATAGTGCCGCATTAGATGAAGATGAATTTGTTGAGTTGCTGGAAGTATCACTTGATGAAGCCCTTCAACTAGTTAAAGAAGAGCGTATTTATGATGCGAAAACACAGTATGCTGTTCAATATTTACAGTTAAAGAATGCGGTACGTTAGTATATTTCTTAGTGTTAGCAAAGAACAGTGTTGTTAGAGAAATCAAAAAGGATGTCTATGACATCCTTTTTATATGAGGTCAAACTTTCTTGTTTTTTTAATTTTAGCTCTATAAAAGGTGAATGTTAATTTATACTCTGTTGATGGTCTTTCTCCATACATAATATTGTCTTTTGTTGTGCTAACTTGTTTATGGACTAGTTAGACTAAATTACGTTGATTTTTTAAGAATGATTCAATTTGCCTTAAATGTGACTGGTCATGTTCAATAAACTCTTTAATTATGTATAGTAGTGTATATTGTTCATTTGTTCTAGGGCAATGCGTGCTGCCGTTTACAGTGATGGGCTCTTGCAGAAGTTCTTCCAGGGCTTCTAAACGGTTCGCAAGAGTTTTCCTCATTGTAATACAATCTTCCATTACCTCTTTAACACTTGTATTCGCTGCATACGTAGTAGAAGCGGCATTGTATTCATTATGATTAGGAAAGTTAATAAATCTCTCTTTGGTTACAGTTCGGATAGCTTCCTCCAGTAAAAATACATCCCAACGATAAATATGAGCAATAATCTCTTTAACAGACCATTTATCCGTTTTAATTGGACGTTCGCAAATAGTGGAATCTACTTTTAATAGATCTTCTATTGATTTCGTAAAACCTTGAAACTCGACAAGCACTGTCTCTTTCATGATAAGCCCCTCCCAAAATTATATACTCTCATTATATATCACGAACGTATGTTTTGTTAAGTGGTTGAGCGATAGTAATTTAGTTCTTCATTTTTTAGATACAAACGGATTGTTCTTTATCCAAAACCGCCATGGATAGTGCACAGCTTCCTCAGCATAATCTATATTAATTCTAGGTCCACTTGCTATTTCATTATCATCCACGATGAGACCGCTGCCACGTATAAATAGTGGTGGTTCAGTTAACTTGTGCCCGTATAACTCCTTTGTAATACTAAGTGCTTGGGCTAGCTTCCCAGGACCATTCGTCAATGAACGTAAACTTGTTAAAGCATAGGAGTCTTTTCTTTTTACTAAATTCGTTTTGCGAAAAGTAGCCATTTGTTCAATTCCTTCAGTTGGTTGTAAGGCACGAATTAAAATCGCTTCTGGCTTATTTGTTGGTCCAGATACAATATTGAAGCAGTAATGCATACCGTAAATCAGATACACATAGGCATAACCAGGTGGACCATACATGACCTCTGTTCGTGCTGTACGTCTTCCACCATAGGAGTGAGAAGCTTTATCTTCTGGTCCTTTATATGCTTCAACCTCCACGATTTTTCCGGAAATCGTTTTACCCTGTATACGATGACATAGCTCCATGCCTAGTAATTTTTTAGAAAGCTCCAAAGTAGGTAATTGAAATATAGTAGCGTCAGCGATTTTCATAGAGACCTCCGAAAATTAATAGATTAACACTCTATTTAATAGAAAATGAGTCATACTCTACTTCTTAACATCATACTATCTAGTAAGACATCTTATAGGAGGAATTTGCAATGCGTAAGCAATCCTTAAAAACAGTTATAAATAAACATATGAAGGAGCATTCCTCTATTTATGTGTTTATCACTGTTCTATTTTTAATGGGTGTGGTCTTTGGTGCCATTCTAGTAAATACGTTAAATGTAGAGCAAAAACAGGATCTGTTTTTTTATTTACAACGCTTCTTCGGACAAGTTGTAGCTGGTGAAGTGATTGGACAAAATGAAATTTTTATAGAAAGCTTTCTGCAAAATTTAAAATATATTGCGCTTATGTGGCTATTAGGTATATCTATTGTAGGATTACCGATCGTCATGATTTTATTGTTTTTGAAAGGTATGGTAGTCGGTTTTACAATTGGGTTTTTAGTTAATCAGATGGGTTTCTCAGGCTTTATGTTATCTTTTGCTTCCATTATGCCACAAAACTTTTTTATTATCCCAATCTACATTGTAATGGGAACAGTAGCAATTTCTTTTGCATTGCAAATGGTCAAGCATCAGTTTCAAAGGCGCATACATGAGCCGTTTGCGACAATATTTATGCGCTATTGTTTTCTTTTGCTACTACTCTCAATTAGCATACTACCAGCAAGTGCGTTAGAAGCATATATATCTCCTATTTTAATGAGACAATTGCTGGAGTTAGTGCCAAATTCAACAGGTATATAATAATTATTAAATAATAATTATTATCTTTTATAGTTTAAAATAATTTTAGTTTGATTATCCCTTTCCTTTTGATATAATAAAAAAGAATGGCGAGGGAGGGAGATTGTGATAGATATGGAAAGTCGCATTGATCGTATTAAAAAACAATTACATTCGTCAAGCTATAAATTGACGCCACAACGGGAAGCAACCGTACGGGTTTTGTTAGAGAATGAAGAAGATCATTTAAGTGCTGAAGACGTATACCTCCTAGTTAAGGAAAAATCGCCTGAGATTGGATTGGCAACTGTTTATCGTACACTAGAGCTACTAACAGAACTTAAAATTGTTGATAAAATTAATTTTGGTGACGGTGTATCACGCTATGACCTTCGTAAGGAAGGCGCAGCTCATTTTCACCACCACTTAGTATGTATTGAATGTGGGTCTGTGATGGAGATTCAAGAGGACCTTTTAGAAGATGTTGAAAAAATAGTTGAACGTGATTGGAAATTTAAAATAAAAGACCATCGCCTAACATTTCATGGGATTTGTGAAAAATGCCAAGCGAATGAAGATACGAACGAACAGTCAGGACTATCCTAGTAGCCTGACTTTTTTTATTTTTTCTCATGCTAGCAGTATTTAACAAAGTGCAGTGTCTTGTATTAAGAAACTTGTATCGTTTAACCCTTCAATGTCAGATTTATATACTTAACATGACTAACAATTTGAATTAGTTTGCTATTATATGTATAAAAATAGCAGGACAAGTCATACCTTTATATAACAGTATTCTTGTTAGTCGGAGGGAAACAGCATGGGCTCATTTGTTAAAGCTGTCTATGATACGATAAAAGTGTTTATTTTGTTTACGACATGTACAATTTTGTTTTATTATGGAATTGTATGGTTGAATGAGGAGTACAGGAGCTATCAACGATACGATGAACCAAAGGGATCTTCAGTTAAAGTATCAACATTTGATGAGGAGACAGAAACAAATTGGTGGGATAGACTTATTCAATTCTACCTAAATGGGGAGTAATGCAATTGGAAGACCATATTTTAGACTTTATCCATTTCTTAACGGTTGAACGGGGATTGGCTCATAATACTTTAATTTCGTATGAACGAGATTTAAGATATTATAGTAAATTCATACAGGAACAGGAGCAAATTAATAATTGGAATGATGTTACTCGATCGAACATTATTCAATATTTAAGCTTCTTAAAGGGTGAAAACAAGTCTAGTAAAACACTAGCGAGACAAGTAGCGTCTATTCGTTCTTTTCATCAATTTATGCTTCGAGAAAAGGTTACAGTACAAGATCCTACAGTCTTAATAGAATCACCTAGCTTGGAGCGTACACTTCCGAAAGTAATGTCTTCAGAAGAAGTGGACAGGTTGTTACAAGCACCTGATTTATCTAGTCCTTTTGGTGTGCGGGATAAAGCTATGCTGGAAATGTTATATGCTACAGGTATACGAGTGAGTGAGTTGATAACTTTGCATGTTTCAGATGTACACCTTGAAATGGGCTTTATTCGTTGCATAGGAAAAGGGAACAAAGAGCGAATTGTTCCATTAGGTAGACAGGCTATTGACGCAATACATTCTTATCTACAGTCAGCTCGTGGCAAACTAATTAAGAACAATCAGCCAGATACTTTGTTTGTCAATCATCATGGTAAACCACTTACGCGTCAGGGATTTTGGAAAATCTTAAAGAAAAATGCTTCTGAAGCAGGCATCAAAAAGGAATTAACGCCACACACATTACGTCACAGCTTTGCGACACATTTACTTGAGAATGGAGCGGATCTTCGTGCCGTTCAGGAAATGTTAGGTCATGTTGATATTTCAACTACACAAATATACACACACGTTACAAAAGCAAGGCTGAAGGATGTATATAAATTGTATCATCCAAGAGCTTAATAAGTGCACGTGAGACGTGTGCTTTTTGTTTTTTAAAACAATTTTCACAAGATTGACAGCTAGTTATATGTAAATTTATTTAAAACCATAATTGCAATATCGGATGGTTGTCATTTAACTAAGTTAAATCCTAAGCAGATTCTATTAAAAACCGGTTGAATTACGAAGATTTTGTGAAAAATAAAGTAGAACATCGAATTAAGCGTATAATGATAACATATTAGAGATTTTGGAGGGAACATCATGGCATACAAATATAAACGCGTTTTTCTTATCGTTTTGGATTCGGTTGGTATAGGAGAAGCACCAGATGCTGCCGAGTACGGTGATACAGGAAGTGATACGTTAGGACATATTGCAGAAAAAATGAATGGTTTACATATGCCGAATATGGCAAAGTTAGGTCTCAGTAACATAAAGGAAATTCAAGGTGTACCAAAGGCGGACAAGCCGCTTGCTTATTATACAAAAATGCAAGAAGCTTCTAATGGCAAGGACACTATGACAGGTCATTGGGAGATCATGGGTCTACGAATTGACGAGCCATTTCAAGTATTTCCTGATGGTTTCCCAGACCCATTAATTAAGGAGCTTGAAAGATTATCAGGACGTAAAGTTATTGGAAATAAACCGGCATCAGGTACAGAAATCATTACAGAACTGGGCGAAGAGCATGTGAATACAGGGGCTATTATTGTGTATACATCAGCAGACTCTGTTCTTCAAATCGCCGCACATGAAGAGATAGTTCCGTTAGATGAGTTATATGATATTTGCAAGAAAGCTCGTGAGTTAACACGAAGTGGTGAATATATGCTTGGTCGTATTATTGCACGTCCGTTTATTGGTGAGCCAGGAAACTTCCAACGTACAGCGAATCGTCATGATTATGCATTAAAGCCATTTGGTCGTACAGTTATGAATGAGTTAAAGGATGAAGGCTTAGATGTAGTTGCCATTGGGAAAATTTCCGATATATATGATGGTGAAGGAATAACAGATGCGATTAGAACGAAATCTAATATGGATGGAATGGATAAAACAATTGAAGTTACCAAACGTGATTTCACAGGGTTGGCATTCTTAAATTTAGTGGACTTTGACGCGCTTTTTGGTCATCGTCGTGACCCTGAAGGCTACGGTAAGGCGTTACAGGAATACGATGAAAGATTACCAGAGCTATTGGAAGGTCTAGGAGATGAGGATTTACTTATTATTACTGCAGACCATGGAAATGACCCTATCCATTATGGAACAGATCACACACGTGAATATGTACCTCTATTAGTGTATTCGCCAAGCTTTTCTCAAGGAGAGGAACTGCCGTTATGTGATACATTCGCTGATATTGGTGCAACTATTGCTGATAATTTCAGTGCAAAGTTACCAGAGCACGGAACAAGCTTTTTAAGTAAGCTAGTGAAGAAGGTGTAATTAATGAGAATGGTTGATTTGATTGAAAAAAAGAGAGATGGCTTCGAGTTAACAAAGCAAGAAATTGAGTATATCGTAGCGGGCTTTACAGATGAATCTATACCTGATTATCAAATGAGTGCCTTTACAATGGCTGTATTTTTCGTTGGAATGACAGACCAGGAACGCGCACACTTAACACTTGCTATGGTTGAATCAGGTGATCAAATTCAACTTTCAGATATTGAAGGCGTAAAGGTAGATAAACATTCAACAGGGGGAGTCGGAGATACCACTACTCTTGTGCTTGCACCTTTAGTTGCTGCGGTTGGTGTACCAGTAGCGAAAATGAGTGGTCGTGGTCTGGGTCATACCGGAGGAACTATTGATAAACTTGAAAGTATAGCGGGTTTTCATGTTGAAATTACAACGGATGAGTTTGTAAAGCTCGTAAATCAGAATAAATTAGCAGTTGTCGGGCAGTCGGGAAATTTAACACCAGCTGATAAAAAACTGTATGCATTACGTGATGTGACAGCAACCGTTAATAGTATTCCACTTATTGCTAGCTCCATTATGAGTAAAAAAATTGCTGCTGGAGCAGATGCCATTGTACTTGATGTGAAGACGGGAGCAGGTGCATTCATGGAGCAGCTAGATGATGCTCGTGAACTGGCAAAGGCAATGGTGCAAATAGGAAATAATGTTGGTCGTAATACGATGGCTGTTATTTCTGATATGTCCCAGCCTCTTGGGTTTGCTATCGGAAATGCGTTAGAGGTGCAAGAAGCAATTGATACACTAAAAGGTAAGGGACCGGCAGATCTTCTTGAACTTTGCTTAGTATTAGGGAGTCAAATGGTTGTATTGGCTCGTAAAGCATCTACTTTAGAAGAAGCTCGTGGCTTGTTAGAAGACGCGATAGCGTCAGGTCGCGCATTAGAGACATTTAAGGTGTTTGTCCAGTCCCAAGGTGGTGATCCGTCTGTAGCAGATGACTATAATAAACTTCCACAAGCAAAATTTAAAATAGATCTACCTGCTAAACGTGCAGGTGTAGTCAGTGCCATTGAAGCCGATGAAGTTGGCAATGCTGCTATGCTACTTGGTGCAGGCCGTGCTACGAAGGATTCAGAAATTGATTTAGCCGTAGGACTCTTATTACGTAAAAAGATAGGAGACAAAGTATCTGAGGGTGAATCACTTCTAACTATTTATAGTAACAGTGAAGATGTAGAAGAGGTAAAATATAAGCTATACAACAGTATCAAGATAAGCGATACTATTAGTGATGTTCCGCCACTCGTATATGAAATAATTCAATAGATTATTTAAGACTTTAACCCGAAGAGTATCACTACTCTTCGGGATTTTTATATTAGTTAATATTCTTTATGCAGTCTCTTGAAAAATATTGAAATCCTGCATAACATTAAAACATTTCGCACAACAAGTTAAAATTCCCGCATAACCTTCTTATTTGTCCGCACAAGTATGATAAATTTCCAATATAAAATCATCAAACAGTGGAGTGCCCTATGTGTTCGGTTACTCTATCATATTACTTATGTAATTTGAGAATGCATCACATCTTCTTAGTGATTGAGTTTAATTTTTTTAAAAAATACTGATAAGTTTTTTTTTGGAGGTTTTTTTGAAAAGTTAAATAGAAATTCCAATCGGTAATTTTCGCCAAAAGTTTGTATAATTTAACCTTTGTTGGAAAAAATGGAATGTATAAAGAATGGAGGGTTTGGGAGATGAAATTATTTGTCCGCACGCTGATGGCGGTGACACTCGTAATGAGTAGCAGTGTACCGCACATTTTTGCTAAAGAAGACAATCAATCTAAAGCTAATACACCAAATTTAGCTGAAAATGCTAAGTCTGCCATGTTAATTGA
Organism: Bacillus sp. HMF5848; assembly: GCF_003944835.1. GTDB lineage: Bacteria > Bacillota > Bacilli > Bacillales > HMF5848 > HMF5848. The sequence continues at coordinate 2,701,050 of NZ_RWIV01000001.1, read as the reverse complement.
ACGCGATACAGGTACAGTTCTATTTGAAAAAAATGCAGATGAACAACTTCCGCCTGCAAGCATGACAAAAATCATGACAATGCTACTTATTATGGAGGCCATCGATAATGGAGCTCTAACGTTTGAGGATAAAGTGCGAACGAGCGAGCATGCAGCGTCAATGGGTGGATCTCAAATTTTTCTAGAAGCTGGAGAAGAGATGACTGTGGATGAAATGCTTCGCGGGATTGCAATCGCGTCAGGAAATGATGCAAGTGTTGCAATGGCTGAAAAAATAGCTGGAAGTGAAGAAGCGTTTGTCCAAAAAATGAATGAGAAGGCTAAAGAGTTAGGCTTAAAGAACACGACATTTCAAAACCCTACCGGGTTACCTGCTGAAAATCATTACAGTACAGCCCGTGATATGGCTATTATGGCAAAAGAGTTATTGAAGTATGAAGGAATTACGAAATACACAGGAGTTTATGAAGATTATCTTAGAGAAGACACTGATAAAAAATTTTGGTTAGTTAACACTAATAGGCTAGTTAAATTTTATAAAGGAGTAGACGGAATAAAAACCGGCTACACGCGAGAAGCAAAGTATTGTTTAACGGCTACTGCTAAAAAAGATAATATGCGTGTGATTGCAGTTGTGTTTGGTGCTTCAACACCAAAAGATCGTAACGCGCAAATAACTAAAATGTTAGATTATGCTTTTAGTCAATACATGTCTCACCCACTTATGGAACGTGGGGAATTTATAACAGAAGTAAAAGTTGGAAAAGGTATGGAGCCATATGTTAATGGTGTAGCTAATGAATCTGTGTCTGTGTTAACGAAAAAGGGAGATACAGTAGAGGATGTTGAAAAAGTTATTGAGTTAAACGACTCGATTAAAGCACCTATTCAAAAAGATGATGAACTAGGTAAACTGATTTTGAAAAAGGGTGACAAAGTCCTCAGTAAAACGCTTATCGTTGCAGAAAGTGATGTGAAAGAAGCGAGCTGGTGGAAACTATTCAAGCGAAGCTTCTCTAAGTTCGCTGGCTTGTCATAATATGTTGATTCAACACTAGTTTTGTCCTTAAGCAGGAATTTGATAGGTATATATAGAAATCACTCACTATAAACCACCAAGGAGGAAGGTATAGTGAGTCTTGCTATTGAACTAGAGGTTTTTGATTCTGTTTTACTTATTCGACTTGCCGGAGAACTAGATCACCATACAGCAGAGAATTTACGAAGTCGAGTGACGGAAACAATTGAAGCGAAGAACATTCGCCATATTGTTTTAAATCTAGAAAAACTCACATTTATGGATAGCTCTGGTTTAGGAGTTATTCTCGGTCGCTATAAACAAATTAAACACACAGGGGGCGAGATGGTTGTTTGCTCAATTTCTCCAACTGTGAAGCGTCTATTTGAAATGTCAGGCTTATTCAAAATAATTTCTCTCGAGCAAAATGAACAAAACGCCCTCGAGAAATTGGGGGTGGCGTAATGAAAAACGAAATGCATATTCAATTTTCTGCATTAAGTCAAAATGAGTCTTTTGCAAGGGTGACAGTGGCAGCGTTTATCGCTCAACTTGATCCAACAATGGATGAATTGACAGAAATTAAAACAGTTGTTTCTGAAGCAGTAACCAACGCAATCATTCACGGGTATGACAACAATCCGGATGGTCTAGTGTTTATCTCTGTTACGCTTGAAGACAATGTTGTTAAATTATCCATTCGTGATGAGGGTATGGGTATTGAGAATGTTGATGAAGCTCGGCAGCCGTTGTTTACAACCAAACCAGAACTTGAACGTTCGGGTATGGGATTTACGATTATGGAAAATTTTATGGATGAAATTCAAGTAGAATCAACGCCGCAGCAAGGAACTATTGTACGATTAACAAAACATTTAACTAAAAGTAAAGCGCTATGCAATTAAGGAGACTTGCCGATGGATGTGGAAGTCAAGAACGAAAACAGCCAAACATATTTGAAGGACAATGAGGTCAAGGAACTTATTCAGCGGAGTCAGCAAGGAGACCAAGAAGCTAGAGACTTAATTGTACAAAAGAACATGCGATTAGTTTGGTCCGTCGTTCAACGCTTTTTGAATCGAGGTTATGAACCAGATGACTTGTTCCAAATTGGATGTATTGGACTTTTAAAGTCAGTCGATAAATTTGATTTGTCATTTGACGTTAAATTTTCAACATATGCCGTCCCCATGATTATCGGTGAAATTCAACGATTTATTCGTGATGATGGAACAGTAAAGGTTAGTCGCTCCTTAAAAGAAACAGGCAACAAGATTCGCAAAGCAAAAGATGTTTTGTCAAAACAGCTGGGGCGTGTTCCAACTATAAATGAGATTGCTGAATATCTTGAAATCTCGCCAGAGGATGTTGTGTTAGCACAGGATGCGAGTCGAACACCAACCTCTATACATGAAACAGTGTATGAGAATGATGGAGATCCAATTACACTTCTTGATCAAATTGCAGACCAAGGAGAAACAAAATGGTTTGATAAAATCGCTTTAAAAGAAGCCATTCGGGAGCTTGATGATCGTGAACGCTTAATTGTGTATTTACGATACTATAAAGATCAAACCCAATCCGAAGTGGCTGAACGACTTGGCATATCTCAAGTACAAGTGTCTCGTCTAGAAAAGAAAATTCTAATGCAAATGAAAGACCGTATGGGTGAATAAAACAAAAGAAGTTTGGTAATAATACCAAACTTCTTTTGTTTGTTATGCTTATAAATGATTCGAAATTCTCGAATAGTAGAAGGAAAAATGAACCTGAATTCTTGAAAAATGAGTTAGATTTCTTGAAAAAAGTTCCCAACTTCTTGAAAAGTTGGTTAAATTTCTTGAAAAGTAATGAATTCTTGAAAAATGAACCTGAATTCTTGAAAAATGAGTTAGATTTCTTGAAAAAAGTCCCCAACTTCTTGAATAGTGAATTAAATTTCTTGAAAAGTTGGTTAAATTTCTTGAAAAGTAATAAATTCTTGAAAAATGAACCTGAATTCTTGAAAAATGAAATTAAGCATAAGCCACAGTTTTTTCCGAACAACCCCAACTTGCGCAAGCTTCAGATTTTCACCCATACCAAACAAAATTAACCAAACTCCATAATCTCAACCATAATAGAGAAAGCGTTCCTACGAAGAAAGCTTAAGCCAATGACCTCTATGCAATCCAGTTTTAACACTCTCTCTTCCATTTGTGGTAATTGCTACCGTCTTCCGATTTGCAGAATGGTAAATGCCGCAAGTATCCATACTACACATACACACGGAAATTTTTGTGCGGGATGTGATATTGATGGGAAATACGGTATATATACGGATGCGAAATCGCATTGAGGTTCAGCCTAATGCCGTAATCACATTAGGGGATATTTCCAGAGTAGTAAGTTATCCTGATTTGGAGCTAGCGCTTAAAAACTTAGTATTATATCGCGTTAATATGACTGATAAAAATTTAATTGTTATAGATATAGCAAAAGTGATTGCAAAGGTACAGGAGTCATATCAAGATCTAGAAATTCAGCCGCTTGGCCCGAGTCAAACTATTATAGAAGTGCTTTATTCGAAAAATAAATATCAGCCTGCCTTTATCGTTTTTGTTTGGCTATTATTGTTTATTGGATCAGCCGTGGCAATAATGAATTTCCATGAAGATGTAAGTATGAAAGAAGTGCATCAAAAAATTTATACACTCATTACTGGTGAAAAAAATGAACATCCTTTAGTTTTACAAATCCCGTACTCGTTTGGTCTTGGTCTAGGAATGATCCTTTTTTTTAATCACTTAATACGTAAGCGTATTAATGAGGAACCTAGCCCTATGGAAGTTGAAATCTTTAATTACCAACAAGCAGTAGATCAATATGTCATGATGCATGAAAACAAAGAGAGTATGAAAAAAATTGACGACAATTAGTGTCGTTCTCACCATTGTAGTAGGGTTAGGAGCTGGGTTAGCTGTTGGATCGGGTTTTGTTGCCTTTTTAACTGTTCTTGGGATTATTCCTCGCCTTACACAACTAACAAAATCTTTCTCTTTTGTTCATATGTATGAGTGGGGTGTTGTATTTGGTGCTGTTCTGGGCACTGTAGCAAGTCTTCATTCACCGGAACTACATCTGTCTAAATTATGGCTCATTTTTATTGGCTTATTAGATGGGATATTCCTAGGTATGTTGGCAGCCGCTCTAACCGAAGTTTTAAATGTTTTACCTATTTTGGCAAAGCGAATAGGGATTGGGGATAAAATTCTCGTGTTAATCTTAGCAATTGTATTGGGGAAAATTGTTGGTTCTATGTTCCAATGGGTTGTGTTTGTCAAATTGTAATGAGGTGATGTTGTTTGGATGTCAAGCAGTTTCATGAAATAAGAAAGCAAACACAGCCAAAGAGTCCGTACCTTTCTAATAATATTCGAGCGTTTTTAATCGGAGGTATTTTATCAACAGTAGCGGCCGTCGCTAACAAGCTCTTCGTTCGTATTTTTTCAATCGATTCGTATACGGCAGGCCTACTCGTTTCTGTCATTTTTATTATCCTAGCAACTGCTATGACTGTATTAAATCTATATCAGAAGTTTGCACAAAATGCTGGGGCCACTTCTGTTATAACTTTTTTAGGATTAGCGAATGGTCTTGTTAGTACATCTATTGAATACAAGCTAAATGGCGGCATACATGGTTCCGCGACGCATATGATAAAGTTCATTAGTCACATGCTGGTGTTTGCTGTCGTTACAGCCTATTGTGTAGCCATAATAAAAGTTGTTTTGCTATTTTTTTTATAAGGTTATAACTTACTTAAATCTCCACCCACAAATTCAGAGGGGGTCTTCGGATTGTGAACAATACAAAGCATACGTGGAGATTCAAAAACCCAGTTTATCTACATGCTGCTGCCACTGTAACTGGCCCTAAGGAAAAGCAAGGTCCGTTAGGAAAGATGTTTGATAAATCGTACTCAGATATGTATTGTGATGAAGAAACTTTTGAAAAAGCTGAACGTCGATTATTATCTGACTCTATACAAATCGTTTGTAAGAAGAATAACACATCTATCAATAATATTGATCTATTGCTTGCGGGTGATTTAACACCACAGTTAGCATCATCACATTATACGGCTTACAAGCTTCCTGTTTCTTTTCTTGGAATGTATAGCGCATGTGCAACATTAACTTCAATTATTGCCACAGCAAGCGCCTTAATTAGTGGTAGCTTTATTTCAAATGCAATAACTGCTGTTAGTAGTCACAAGCGAACAGCTGACAAGTATTTTCGCAACCCTACACAACTTGGACAGCAAATACCCGATACAGCAACTTATACAGTTACTGGTGCCGGGGCTGCTTTTTTAAGCAACAAACCATCACTAATTACTGTGACCGCTGCAACGATCGGCAAGGTAATTAATACAGAAATGAATGATCCTTTTAATATGGGAGAAGCAATGGCAATCGCTGCTTCATCCACCATATCACAGCATTTACATGATATGAAAGAAACGGTAAAAGATTATGACTTAATTATTACAGGAGATTTATCAACGTATGGTAATAAGCTAGTACAAATTCTTTTGAATAAAGAGGGAATTGACCTAGGTTCCTCCTACAATGATTGTGGATTAATGATTTTCGAGCCAAATCAAGATGTTTTTGCAGGAGGAAGCGGGGCTGCCTGTTGTGCGCTAGTTACATTCACATATGTCATCCATGAGCTTTTACAAAAAAGATTAAAACGGGTGCTACTCGTTGCCACGGGAGCTTTACACTCTCCTAGTATGTTAGAGCAAGGAGATTTCATTCCTGTTATCGCTCATGGTGTCGTACTTGAAGCAAATGAGGGATGAGTATGACTTATATTATTACGTTTATAGTTGGTGGACTTCTAAGCTTAAGTTGTCAGATATTACTAGATTATGTTAAATGGAAACCTACAAATGTTATGACTATAGTCGTTTTATTTGGAATTTTATTAGAGGCTGTTCATCTATATGAACCCATTTATCAATATTCAAATGGGATGTTGTCCGTTTTTTTAATACATGTTGGTTATACTTTAATGAATGGTATCGAGCAGCAGCTACTCAATCAACCGTTTATTTCCATGGTAGGCTTGTTTAGCCTACATATACCTCAGATTATGGTAGCTTTAATAATCGCATTTTTTACTAGTGTGTGGTTTTCGCCAAAAGGGTAGGTGATTAATCTAAATGAATACTATACGCGAAATCATTATTGTGACAGACGGAGATGAATATGCTACTAGAGCTGTCGAAGTAGCAGCTAAAGAAATTGGAGGCCGATGTATCTCTAATTCTCAAGGCAATCCGACTATCCTATCAGGACCAGCGATTGTAGAGTTGATTTTACAAACACCTAACGATCCTGTTCTTGTTATGTTTGATGACAGTGGTTATATCGGTGAAGGAGCAGGAGAGCGAGCGATGAAGTACGTTGTGAATCATCCTAATATCCATTTGCTAGGCATTATTGCAGTTGCAGCTAAAACCCATCAATCAGAATGGACAAAGGTTAATGTAAGTATAGATCGTTATGGGAATTTAACAGAATATGGAGTAGATAAATTTGGTGTACCTGATATAGAAATTGGCAGAATAAATGGTGATACGGTGTATTGTGTAGATCAATTAAATGCTCCGATTATAGTGGGGATTGGAGATATAGGAAAAATGGCGAAGCTAGATGACGCCAAAAAAGGAGCACCCATTACAAAGCAAGCGATACAGCTCATCCTAGAAAGGAGTGCGAGATATGGCAAAAAAAGAAAATAAGACACCAATATTTGAATCGTCAAAACGAAATCATGAATTTCTTGCAAATAAAATTGGTGTAGGAAAAAGCTTTGACATTGGTGTTCGTAAGCTGCATATTTACGATAATGAGTTAGATATATATTTTGTAACAGGATTGTGTGATACTAGCTTTATCATGCAGCTTATGCGTGAGTTACTTATGATCGAAAATAGCGAACATAACGGTGAAATTGATACGAAATTCATCAATGTTATTAAAAATCATATGCCTCATCAACAGGTTGATGATGTTAAAAATCTAGATGAGGCAGTTGATAAACTCTTATCTGGCTTAATAGTTGTTCTTGTTAGTGGTAAATCGCAAGGATTCACGGTTGATGTCCGTAGTTATCCAGGTAGATCACCGCAGGAACCAGATACGGAAAAGGTTATTCGCGGAGCACGTGATGGCTACACAGAAAACATTGTTGTAAATACAGCGCTAACAAGACGACGTATTCGTGATGAACGTTTGCGCAATGAAGTTATGCAGGTTGGTGAGCGGTCGAAAACAGATGTTTGTATTTCGTATATACAAGATGTTGCGAATCCAAAGCTTGTTGAGCTTATTAAAAATGAAATTAGTATGATTGATATTGATGGGTTAACGATGGCTGATAAATCAGTCGAGGAATTCATGGTGAAACAAGGATATAACCCTTACCCACTTGTTCGCTACACAGAAAGACCTGATGTAGCGGCTACACACTTGTTAGAGGGGCATGTACTTGTAATGGTAGATACTTCACCAAGTGTCATCATAACACCAACTACATTTTTTCATCATGTACAGCATGCTGAAGAATATCGTCAATCACCTGCAATCGGTACGTTTATTCGTTGGGTTCGATTTATTGGCATAATAGCCTCAATTTATTTAATGCCATTATGGCTATTATTTGTATTAGAACCCTCTTTGTTACCAGAACCGTTGTCATTTATTGGCCCAAAAGAAGAGACTAATATCCCTGTTGTTTTGCAAATTATCTTGGCTGATATTGGTATTGAGTTTTTACGGATGGCTGCCATACATACGCCAACTCCCTTATCAACAGCAATGGGTTTGATAGCTGCGGTATTAATAGGGCAAATTGCCATTGATGTTGGTTTATTCGTACCAGAGGTTATTTTATATATAGCTGTAGCAGCAATAGGGTCTTTTGCCACACCAAGCTATGAATTAAGTATCGCTAATAAGATTGCAAGGTTAACGCTACTTATTGCCGTCAGTCTGTTTAAAGTACCTGGATTTGTTATTGGCTCGACATTATATGTGTTGTTTTTAGTACAAATTCGCTCACTCAATACACCATATTTATGGCCTTTTATCCCTTTTAGCCCAGGTGAGTTCTTGCAAATTATAATTCGTCGTGCTGTACCTGGAGCAAAGCTTCGCCCAAGTATTGTGCATCCACAGAACAGAAGGCGCCAGTCTAGTAAATCGAATGGATGAATTCTTGAACAAACAAGTGTATTATGGTAATGTAAGATATTAATTAGACGCGAAGGCAGAGTCGCTATCTCTGTCTTCTTTTTATAGGAAAATATGGGCTGATCTTGCTGAAACGAGGGGTTTTAATATGTATTTATATGGTACAAGTCAAATAAATTCAGACGGACATTTGCTAATAGGTGGTGTAAATACAACAGTTCTCGCAGAACAATATGGAACACCATTATATGTATATGATGTAGCTCTTATACGTGAGCGTGCACGCGCTTTCAAGGACACTTTCGCTTCTTTAGATGTCAAAGCTCAGGTTGCCTATGCAAGTAAGGCTTTTTCATCGGTAGCAATGTTTCAGCTAGCTAATGAAGAAGGCTTATCACTTGATGTTGTTTCTGGTGGGGAGTTATATACAGCTCTCGCTGCAGAGTTTCCAACAGAAAAAATTCATTTCCACGGTAATAATAAAAGCTATCATGAACTAACCGAAGCAGTAAAGCAACGTATAGGATGTGTCGTAGTTGATAATTTTCATGAATTGACGATGCTTGAGGAAATTTGTGAAAAACAAAGAGCAACAATGGCAATACTTTTACGTGTAACCCCTGGTATTGAAGCGCATACGCATGACTATATCTTAACAGGACAGGAAGATTCAAAGTTTGGCTTTGATTTACAAAATGGACAAGCGGAAAAAGCTTTAAGTAGGGCTATCAAGTCATCTCATCTTAACCTTTTAGGATTACATTGCCATATAGGCTCTCAAATTTTCGAAACGACCGGCTTTGTGCTAGCAGCTAAAAAAATAATTGAGAAACTAAGTATGTGGCGTGACAAATACGATTTTACTCCGACAGTATTAAACTTAGGTGGGGGCTTTGGCATTCGATATACGAGCGAGGATGACCCAATTCCAGTTTCGGACTATGTAAAAGAATTAGTAAGTGTCGTAAAAGAAGAAATTGGTAAATATAGTTTACCGTTTCCGGAATTATGGATTGAGCCAGGCCGTTCATTAGTTGGAGATGCGGGCACGACTTTATATACAATTGGTTCACACAAAGATGTACCTAACGTTCGTAAGTATGTGGCCGTTGACGGTGGGATGAGCGACAACATCCGCCCTGCGCTATATGAAGCAAAATATGAGGCAGCTGTCGCAAATCGTATGAATGAAACGGAAAGAGAACTTGTCTCGATAGCTGGAAAGTGTTGTGAATCGGGTGATATGCTAATTTGGGATGCTTCTTTACCTAGCATGGAAGCGGGCGATATTCTGGCGATTTTTTGTACTGGTGCATACGGTTACTCAATGGCCAACAACTACAATCGTATAACTCGTCCAGCAGTTGTTTTTGTAGAAGATGGTGAAACGCAACTTGTTATTAAGCGTGAAAGCTATGAGGATATAATACGTTTAGATATACCGTTACAATCAAAAGTTAAATGATAGCAGAGAAAGACCGAGGAAATGTTTTCTCGGTCTTTTAAAATGCTTTAAAAAACTATTCAAACAAGGAAAAGATCATAGCGAAGAACGCTTCGATAAAGTTCTCTAGCTTAGCTAGAAAGTTTTGGCCTTTCTCAGATTGAATAAACTCTTCTACTTTATTGGCAAAGGTTACAATATGCTCTTGTAGCTGTTCTTCATCTATGTCAATGTTAGGGACCTGTGTATCTTCCGAATTAAAAGGATTTTCCTCTTGTCCATATGTGGACATAATATCATCTAGACTTGTATTTTCTAGATTATATGAAGATGCGTTGTTCAGTTCAACCTGCTGATGACTTCCAGTGATGTTATTTTCTCCTTTCACTGGCGCCTCTATTTGAAACAAGCTCACAATTCCAAATAATATCATTAAACGAATCATTAGCCTCACTTTATTTTGCCTCCTAAACATGATGCTATTACTATCAGCTTTGACAATTTTTAAAAAATCAAACATACAGTGTGTTCAATATTTTTCTTTTTGTGAAGTTTATCGTATAATCGAAAAGTACATAAAAGGAAAGGAGTATTACATATGAGCAAATATGCTGTTATTGATTTAGAAAAAGGCGGTTCAGTCAAAATAGAACTATTCCAAAATGAGGCACCCGGTACAGTAGAAAACTTTGAAAAGTTAATTAAAGAAGGCTTTTACAATGGCTTATCTTTCCATCGAGTGATTCCTGGATTCGTGGCTCAAGGGGGATGTCCTGAAGGTCGCGGGACTGGTGGTCCTGGCTATACAATTAAGTGTGAAACGGCAGGTAATCCGCACAAACATGAGCGTGGTTCACTTTCTATGGCGCATGCTGGAAAAGATACAGGTGGTTCGCAATTCTTTATCGTTTATGAGCCACAGCCTCATTTAAACGGTGTTCACACTGTTTTCGGAAAAGTAGTTGACGGTATGGAATACGTTGACGACATTCAACAAGGTGACAAAATGAAAGAAGTTACAATCGTAGAAGAATAAAACGCCAAACAACTCGTAGTTAACTGCGGGTTGTTTTTTGATATATAATCTATCTACATTTAGGAGTAAGGGCAGTTCATGATACCAACAATTAGTCCATATTTCTTGATGCTTCATAGAATTTAAGAGATTTTTCAAAGTTTTAATATAAATCGAACACTCCTTAGACATTTGCATATTATAACCCTGTAAAATCATGAAGGGAATGAGAAAAAATGTATAATGTTCCTCAATCGTATCCGTATTTGAATTCTCCGGTATTCAATCCTAATGTTCGCTCAACAGACCAACAATTATTTGAGTCATTACAATCAGCTATTAATCGAGAAGCTTCAGCAATCGATTTTTACAGTCGCTTAGCGAATAGTGCACCAAATCAACATCATAAAAATGATATTTACTATACGTTAGAATGTAAAAGATTTAATTTACAACAATTTGCAGAACAATACATGACATTGACGGGCATACAGCCGATGTACCAAATTAACAATATTTCGTTTCGTACCTATCAAGATGGATTACAAAAGGCCTATGATTTAGAAACAGAAGGTTATGAAGAATATCAAAAAGGCTCGTTGCTAACACAACACCCAACTGTAAGACAAGTGTTTTTACAAGCAGCTAATTTAGAACAAGATAATGCTAGACGATTAGAATCGTTAAATAATGAAAGTATGAATGAATTGAATGATTTTGGCACACAGCCGTATGTAGTGGATATTGAGAAAGCTACAAAGAAAAACACAAATTATCGTACCGCTATCTGGACAGGAGAACACTTTCAGGTAACACTAATGAGTATTGATGTCGGTAGTGATATTGGGTTAGAAGTTCATCCGAATACTGATCAATTTTTACGATTAGAGCAAGGACAAGGACTTGTACGTATGGGGGATAGCAAAGATAATTTAGATTTTGAACGAAAAGTATCTGATGATTTCGCAGTTATGGTACCTGCAGGTAAATGGCATAACATTGTAAATACAGGGGATAAACCTTTAAAACTATATGTTATCTATGCACCGCCTGAGCACCCATTCGGTACTGTTCATAAAACAAAAGAAGATGCTATGGAAGCTGAAGGAAATTAATATGTAATCTAAAATAAGGATGTGAGGAAGCAAATGCTTTTTCTATCCTTATTTTGTTTTTGGATGTTATATTTGTGGTAAAGTGTTTATACAAAGGAGGAATTCTTGTGAGGATATTTTTTCAAATTTTTTGCTATACTTTTTTAATACTTTTATTTTTAAATGGATGTAGTTCTAGTTCGGCGAATGAAGATATTTTTCAATATAAAGGTACATATGTCGGAAATAACAGTTCAATTGGGAATATAGTAGAACGGCTTCCTAATGCAAACTATTTTAAAGGCTTTGCACTTAAAACGGAAAAAGAACCTTACGGAATTATGTTGAACTATGACGGCATAAATGAGGATACAAAGATTAAAGAAACGGTAATCTATAATGCTACTTTTATATTTACCTTAGTACAAAATGTAGATTGGATTGCATTTGATTTTAATGGTCAAACATTTACACTAACGAAAAAAGACTTAGAGGATTGGTATGATGAGAAATTAAGTAGATTTACAAGTGAAGCTGACTTAACAAAGCTTACACAAAAGTTTTTGGAGGATGAAATTAAAACGAATCAGTTATTAACAAAGACTTCATAATAGTACCCTATCAGAAAGAAAACTAAGCCAACTAATTGTAATTCCTGCTAGTTAAACTTTTTAAGCAGGATTTTTTTATGCTGAAGTTGAAGTTATGTATATGGGGAGGTGACGTTGTTTTTGATTTTTGAAGAATTGATAAAAGAAGAAGTGATAAATCAAGATCATATTATTCAATTAAAAAATTCAATCAACGTTAAATATCCACATGACACACCAAAACAAAAAGCGCGTATATTGGCTAAAGAAGTTTTCAACATAATAGAAAATGCTTTGCCGAATTATTCAAATGAAACTAAAAAGAGCGTAAGGCACTTTCTTTTACAACAAAATCTTGTCTCTCATACATTGACTATTACGTTAAACGACATTGTTGATGCATCTTTTCAAGTGGTCGAAGATAATGAAGTTCTTAAGGAATTGCCTTTGTGGTTAGAAACTAAAAGTGATTTTGATTTAGATGATATTGAGCAGTTTGTATCAGCGCAGCTAGAAATCCGATCAAACGAACGTGAGGTGGCTGCTTCGGCAACTTCCAATGCTCTCACTCAAACTGTACAAGCCATGCCTAAGGAAGAGTTTCCGTCAGTAAAGAATTCCTATGTCATCGCAGCCATTATTTGTTTTTTAATTGCTATTCCTCTTCTCCAGACTATTGATATGCAGGACAGTGAGGTTCCACAAACCATTAGTACAGAGGTAACGGAAGTGAAAAACGTAGTTGAAGAAGAAGTCAGATTAAATAATGCGTTACCTAACAAGCTTCAGTATCAGCCAATTAACGAAGATAAACTTAGAGCATTTCTGGATGGTCGTGACTCATTATTAGGAGAAGAACCTTATTTTTCTACTATTATAGCAGTAGCAGATGAGTTTAATATTCATCCATTATTATTGTTTGCAATAACAGGGCAAGAACAAGCCTTTGTGCCAAAGTCTCATGAACGAGCAGCTGAGATTGCTAACAATCCTTTTAACGTGTTTCACAGCTGGCAGGACTTTAATACGAATATTAAAGAATCAACAGAAATAGCAGCGAGAACCATTGTAAACTTAAGTGAAGATCGACCAGCAGATGTTGATCCCATCAAGTGGATTAACCGTAAATACGCAGAAGATCCGAACTGGTGGATAGGAGTATCTTCTATCTACGAAATGTTAGAGCGTAAAGTGAAAGAAGGCTAGAATTATAAATGTGTTAAATCATTGATACCTGTTAGACATGCAGGTATTTTTTTATGTCTATAAAATAATATAAAATATTGTTAATTAATCAATGTTATATTATTTACATTAGTGTGTGTCGTACAGTATAATGAGTGTAGGAGGTGAGTTAATGACAGAAAAAGATAAGGTGATAGACAACTTGCTACAGGAATTAAAGAGAGGAACGCTTGTACTTAGTGTCTTACTGAACACAAATGAGGCAACGTATGGCTATTCACTAGTACAAAATTTGCAGCAGCGTGGTATTGATATTGAACAAAATACTCTATATCCTCTCCTCCGACGATTAGAGAAACAAGGACTACTAATCAGTACGTGGGATACGTCGGAAACACGTCCAAGAAAATATTACCAAATCAGTACGATGGGTGAAGAAGTGCTTCATCAGTTGTCAATAGAGTGGAAAAAAACAAATGACATTATTCAAGGTATGTTACCTAAGGAGGATTTGACATGAAATTAATAGAGCAGTATTTATATGTAATTGAGCAAAATCTTCCTTATAAAGGAAGAGAAGATATTATTTCGGAGTTAAGATCTCTGATTCTTGATGAGATTGAAGAGAAGTATGGACCTGAGCCCACCGAGGAACAAGTGGAGAAAGCGATACAGGCATATGGGTCACCACGTGAGGTAGCAAATCGTTATAGAAATGGGCATGTAGTTATTGGTTCTAGTTACACCGACCTATTCTTTTTTATCAACAAAATAATATTGCTATCTTTAACTATAGCCTTTTCAGTTGTATTCACCATAGAACTATTCTCAACAGCACACACCACAAATGAATTCTTTATAAGACTAGTTAATGTCCCACTACAAATTCTCACAGCAGCGTTAAGTGCAATCGGAATGCAAACAATAGTTTTTATACTAATAACTAGATACTTTGGTGAACAACAGATGAACTTTGAGGAAAACTGGTCACCAAAAAAGTTGAAAGATATAGAGATTGGACCTAAACCTAATTCAAAGCTTGAAAGTATTTTATCTATTATTTTCATTTCTGTAGCAATTGTGGTACTCAATGCAGCACCAGAAATTATTCTTTTGTTAGAAAGTAGTTTTCAATTAAGCGGCATAACATTAACTCATACGATTAATGTGAATGTTCTTAAAGGGTATATTCTGTTCATAAGTGCAGTATGGTTAGCAGAGATAATGTATCATATAGTGAACTTATTAGTAGGAGTAAAAACAAAGAAAATTGCTTTGTACGAACTGATAGTTAAAGCAGCGACATTGATTTTAGCTGTCATTATTATTACGGATACCAACTTATATGTCGGTACAACATCCCTCTTAGGTATCAGAGCAATCTTTGTATTAATAGCCATCTTAGCATTAATAGAAGTTGTTTCCAAAACAATGAAATTTATAAAGTACTACCTTTTAAAAAGCTATTCTTCCCGTTAAGAATAGTTTTTTTACTTTATTTATCTGTGCGCAAATAGCTATCTAAGTCTAGGCGACAGCGAGTCATACACTAAGTTGCTTCTCTATTTGACTTACGAATAGTATTCAAGTTGACATCGACGGCGCGTATGCTGCATGTGGAGAGATTGATCCAATTATATGTCAAATTAATGAACATCGACACAAAAGTGGTAGAAATTCGACACGAGACCTGTAGAACATCGACACAGAAAGTTAGAAACTAAAAACTGGAACGTCCCAACGCAGTAATACCCAATCAAGAGATCATTAAAACCCACAAGGATAAAGACTGTTAGAAAATGTTTTAGTTTTTTTATATACGTGCTACATCACCTTTCAAAGGATTTTATTTACGTTTAAAAAGTTACTATGTATGCAAAGTATATTCTCGATAGAAAAAAATGAGGAAAAAGTTATGTTCTTTACTTGATGACTTCTATTTAATATGTTAATATTCTAAAAATTCAACCTTTTAGGAGTGAGATGAAGTGAAGAGATATGTAACATTAATGGATATATATAATCATCGCATCGCGCAGAAATATCTATCTCGTTCAGGTCTTGCTCATGCCATCGCTTGTGCTTACCACGCCTTTAAGTTGGCTAAACAAGAAAATGTATCCGTAGACCTTGCTACAAAAGCTGCATTACTTCATGATATGGGACATTACACATGGTATAAGAACGGAAAATGGGACTATGATTTATACAAGCAAAATGATATTCATGCGATTAAAGGCGCCGAACGTGCACATAAATTATTAATACGTCTAGGCGAAAATCCGCAGTTTGCAAAGGATATTGCATTCGCGATATTATTTCATACAGACTCATATATAAAAAATAGTTTCATAAAACGTACACCTCTTCAAGAAATAACAAAGCTTGCTGATGAAATGGATGAAGAAGAAGGTGGGTTACATCATTATCGTAAAATTGAAAATGATAAGGCGTTAAAAATGATTAGAAAATTAGACCAATTGGTTGAAGAAGACATGCAAGATACCACTCTAAATGAAACATAAAGCAAAAGAAATAAGACAGCGTTTCTACAAAAAGTAGAGACGTTTTTTCTTTATAGAACTTCCTGAGAAAAAAACTGTCTTCATTATATGTGGGAATATCAGTGACTGTTTGTTAACTAAGGTGTATATTGTGTTAATCTGCAATGACCCTCAGTATTTTGATAATGGTAGCACATTGTAATTTGGTTCTAAACTCTATTCAATCGTATAATGATAGCTACTTAAGAGGTGAAATAATATGACTATACCGAAACAATTATCTTATACATTTGATCCGTATTCGGCCCTTGTTTTTGTACCTGTTGGTAGGCGGTTTAAAGATATCCGCTCTATCGGGCATAAAGAAGAAAGAGCCACTCTGTCACGTATACAGGAAGCTGTCGCAAATGAGTTTTCTGCTCGGTCTAAAGCCGAGCTAAGGATTCTACAGCATTTCATGCAAACTAACGAACCGTATATTCCTGTTCCGATATACAAACAAGAATACTTGTATCCCATGCTAATTAAGCCAGAAATGTTCTTGTGGAAAAAACATTCTCTGCAACGGGGAATACCTATACAATCAGAGCTCTTTTATAAAAAGGAAATAAAGAGCTTATCAGCAGAACAATTAACGAAGCATGTTCATGACGTCGTTGAAGATTACCTGTTTTGCTCACAGCTATCTGAACATCCGCGTCACGATTGGCTAGCTTTTATAAACAATGCATACGTGGAACATCCATTTATTAAACTAGCAGCATCGAAGGAAAATGTTATACAAGCAGTCGAAGCGATGAATAAGTCTTCCATACTTGCTAGTTTAAAGTACCCAGACGATATTGCTTACTGGCGTCACCGAGTTGAAATAGTCCTGCGTCCATATCGGGAAATACCGTTCGATTGGCAGTGGCAAGGTGTGTGCTTACATGAAAAAGAGTTAGTAATACATGCTAAGACAAGAAAACTTACATGTACATGTCACATTTGTAAATACCATATTGATTATGTAGTTGATGATAACTATGTTGTGTTGCCTAATGAGGTTGATTTGGATCAAGCTATAAAAAGAATAGCAACGATAGAGAGTCAATTTAATGACATAGCATCGAAAAACGAACGCTTACTCAAAACACTTTTGTTATTACAAGACATAAAAATAAAGCTTCGTAATCATACAGACATTATTGATGAAATTGTTACTCTTAAAAAGAGTATAAATAAATTAGATATACCAATGCATCCCTTGTTGGATTGTTACAAAGCAATTAAAATAGTGGCTTTTCCGAAACAACAACATGAATCAAAGTTGCTGTGGTTATCTCAAGTTCATATACCTGATATAACGATTTTAAAGAAAGTTGAAGAATGGCACAAATTATTGTCATTTGATATGACAGATGAGCTGGAGAGCATGCGAGTTCAGTTGCAAAAGCTTAAAGCTGAGAATGAACCTAGACCTACCGATATAATAATTCAAATTAAAAACTACTCAATGACCCTTGATGAAATACAGCGAATTATAGTGTTTCTACAAAACTATCATCAAGAAATGTCGCTACATTTGTTCACGCAAGTATTAAAGGGAGAGACAACTAACAAAATTAGAGGTCTTGGCTTACATAATCAATCTGTTTTCGGTTTATTAGCCGATTGGCCGGTTAAGTATGTGACAAAAGCTATTATGGAGATGGAGAAAGATGACTATATAAAAAAGCAAAACAAAGGCTATATTGCATAAGTTTAAATCAAGCTTGTAATGGATATAAAGTGATGGGAGAGCACAACTTTGAGTAGAGGAGTGCAATGTAATGAAAAATGCACGACTATATTTTTATATAGCTTTTAGTTTTCTTGTTATTGTAACGTCATGTGGAGTGAAAGATAAGGAGGTTGTTAAAGTGAGTGCGGATACACCGTTTTATAGTTATAGCGTAAAAACAGTAGATGGGATTGAAAAAAGTTTATCTGAGTTTAAGGGAAACGTCCTTGTTATCGTAAATACAGCGTCTAAATGTGGATATACACCTCAATATGAGGAATTGCAGACGCTTTATGAAACTTATAATAAAGATGGTCTCGAGGTTTTGGCTTTCCCGTCAAATGATTACGGAGCACAAGAGCCAGGCACCAATGCAGAAATTAAAGAATTCTGCCAGGTGAATTATGGTGTGACGTTCCCTATCTTTGAAAAAATTTATACAAGGGGAGATAGTATTCATCCTTTGTATGCATGGTTAACGAAAAATGCTGAACCAAAAGGGGAGATTAGCTGGAACTTTGAAAAGTTTGTTATAGATCAAAATGGAGAAATAGTGGCTCGTTATAAAAGTAACGTGTCTCCAATGAATAGCGAGTTAGAAGAAACAGTGAAGAGTTTATTAAATAACTAATAATATCACTGGTCTCACGAGTGTGTGAAACCAGTGGTGTATGTGAGAGAGTTTCAATTTATTACTTAGATTAGTGTTTAGCTATAGCGTCTAACCAGTTTTTCATCTGTGAATAATCTTCCTTGAGTATCTTGTGAAAAACATGATATGAAATATGATGCTTTTCACAGCTCGAGGTCTTAAGCCGTCACCCTCTGGAGGGAGGCCCTTCCTGCGGGGGACGTCTTAAGCTGGGCGGGATTAAGCAAGGCGCTTGCGCGTTTCTATTATGCGCCACAGCATTTTTTATACTTTTTACCGCTACCACAAGGACAAGGCTCGTTACGTCCAACTTTTTCTGTGCTTATAAGATTTTGAGTCATTTCTTTTTCCATTTGCTCTATACGAGCATCTAATTCAATTAATGCTTGCTTCCATTCTGACATTTTAGGGTGAGGAGTGGTGGTAATAGTGCAACACGCATATATAGATTCCTCTAGTTCAAGTAAGGTTTCGTCATATCCAGCCTCGACCATGGCAGCAACCTTCGGGATGGCAGCCGTTGAAAGCTGGCGACAAAGTCCATCGGCGATTAATGTTTTAAAAGTTATATCTTTAGCTTGCTCAAATAAGCGGAGCAATACTTGTTCTGCCGTCTTCGTTTTAATGTTTGCTAATACATCAATCGCATAGAGAAATGTATTCTTAGTCGTTTCAAGAGCAATCTTTTCAAGCTCTAACACAGCTTGGTCAGTTCCTATTTTCACAAGAGCATCACATGCCTCTTCACGAAGAATATCATGTTCCTCATTGGCTAATAACGCAACAATCATCGGAGTTAATTCTTCAATCTTTAGTTTTCCTGCTATGTACACACCGTAAATGGCTGTAAATGAAATTTGTCCCTCATTTAAATCATTTTGAATCATAGACCTTACTTCAACTATATCCAGTTCGTTTCGATTGATAAGTTCTTGAACAATTCGCTTTCCGGTAGAGAATAAACCTACTTCGAATTGCTCGGCTCTGTCTAAGTCAGCGATAATACCACCGAACTCCGTAAAAAGGTCTTCTATGTCCAAAGTTTGTAAGCTTATAAAGTAGTCAAGTACATCTTGATTAATAAATTCCTTAACATCATTATGAAAAAGTTGTAGTAAAGAGGTTGGACACTCTAGTAGGATCGAGTAGTAAAATGGATAGTTATCGTCTTTCATTTTCATCCTAATGATTAGCTCTGCTACAACTTCTTTTGAAAAAGGATACGTCCTGGTGTAAGGTAGTACCGGATTAATATTAGGGTTCGGTTTTAGTTTATCTGTCGCTTCAAATGCCATAAAAAATGTTGAAGGATTGGCAAGTAAACTATTATCAATAGCATGCAATGCAAAGTCGCGAATATGTTTATCTTCACTTAGTATAAACGGAGAAATTTTTTCAAGAAAATCAGTCATAATAAAGTCCTCTCTATAATAGTTCTTACTTCATTGTAGGCAAAATAAGTAGAAAATAAAAGATTAATGGATAGAAAAGATTTTTTTGCTAAATCAAATATTAAATTAAAAGATGGTACTGTCCAATGAGTGCCTCGCTCTTTGCTTTTTGGACAGCACCGTCTTTATAGCCAAAACATGCGATTATTTTTCTTGACCAAGCCATTTTTTTATTAAGTCTAAAAAGTTATTAAGTTGTGGTGGCACGTAGGCGCGTGAAAAGTAATTAGGTGTCGGGACAGCCATACCGCCAAGTGCACGAATGTCTGGAATAGTACCTAGTTTTTCTCCTGCAGTAGTGAAAGCATTTAACGTAACACCAGCTGTAAGGAATAAACGATCGTTATTGGAATTCAAGACAATTCGTCTGCCGCCAAAAAACCCTACGGCTCGTAAACCGTGTGCAATGCGACGTTCTAAAGTTAAAGATACTCTACTTGAATCAAAAGTAAAAATATCAATCGTAAAATCCGTATATACATATAGTGTTTTCCCATCTGCTGACATGACAATACCTTGTGGTTGACTAGTTAGAGGAAATGCATTGACAAGGCCAATGCGATGAGGATTAATCGTGGATACAATGCCGATTGACCTAGTGCTTGTGTTAGAAATAAAAGCAAATTTAGCATCTGGCGAGAAAATGATGTTATTTGCAATGTTCCCCCCACTGCTTATTGTGTATTGTTCATCTATTAGGAGCCCATTGTCATTGATGTTGAGTTGCTTTATAGCCCCATTATCTTGTTTGTTGCTAATTGTTAAAATAGTGCCGTTAGGTGATATAGCGCTACTCTCTGAAACATTTGGAAGCTCAGATAAAATGGTTTTGTTTTCAATATCATAAGATAAAGTAAAAGTAGAGTCCGGACCACCTGTTAAAATGGCATATTTATTATTAGGGGTAATGGTAACGTAAGCTTTAGCGGGTATTGATTGAGTATCAATAATTTGTAGTGGGCTTGTGGTTAAATCAATTAATTGTAACTCGTTTGTTTCGGAGGATGTAACGACTGCTTTTGAAAAATCATTTGTAACATCGACGTCAGTTGGATTTTTCATCACTTTAATTTGAGTGACTGCTTCTAAAGTATCCATATTAAAAATACTCGCACTGTCAATCTCAAATTCAGTAACAATACCTAGATTTCTAGACAATTGAAAACCCCTCCTTTACCCTGTACATGTCTTTATATCATATGCAAGTTCATAATTTGCGGTATAGGCCAAGAGTCCGGATACTCTTCGTGCGAAATCACTAAACATCAACGTGCAGTGCAACTATCTTCAATAAAGGCTAGTGCTCTTTTTTAAAAACTTAATCGCTCGGGAGATTATTTGCTGCATGACATGAGCTTTCTGAATTAATAGGAAGTGCAGTTGCAGTTTGTTTTCGTACCAGAATGCCATCGAATTTACGCAAAAATAGGTGGTTTTTTCGCATAAACCATGTAAAATTCCGCATAAACCAAAAATAATTCCACAGAACGAATAAAAAATTCCGCATAACACGGTAAAATGTCCGCAGAAATTTTCAAGGTGATTGTTAATCCAAACCTTGGTACCCAAAATAGAAAAAGTATATTTAAAACGAACTCGTTTTCTCCGACCTAAAAGAGATGCGATTAAAAGTATGTTATAAGAAGATTCTAACTGAGCAGATGTTCTATAGGAATCAAGAGGTGGGCGAAAAGTTAGTTAAAAAGCAAGAGCTAGTAGTTAAGAAGGCGAGAAAATGTATGAAAGAATAATAATGATAAGGAGGGGAAACTGCCAAAGTAAATCTAAGGCAGTTTTTGATATTAGTTTAGTGAGCAGGTGCATGCTTTGGTGAAGTTTGGCGAGATGCATGTTTAGATTGAGTATGGTTTTTCGCAATCTCATGTTTATAATAACCAATAACTTTAGCTGTGACATAGATTGATAGAATTGAAAAGAGACCTCTTATTATACCAACAGCAAACATACTTATAATAACTACAAAAAAGTCAAAGAGGAAGTTCACTCGTCCAGGGTTTATATTAAATCGTTTTTGTAAAAATAGTGCGAGGATATTTGCACCACCAAGGGAGGAGCCTTGCATAAATACTAGTGTCAACCCAATCCCTATTAGAAACCCTCCGAGAACAGCACCAAGTATCGCAGGGACCGAAAATTCCGGAAGCCACGAATCTGTTAATGTTAATAATGTTAAAATACTAACAGAACAAATTGTGGAAACAGTAAATGAAACACCCATTCGTATTATAGAGAAAATGTAAAAGGGTAAGTTTATGATGAAAAACATAATCGAAAATGGGAGGGATGTTAAGTAAACTAAACTTAATGCTAACCCAGCTGTACCACCAGTTACAATGTTACTGTGCTTTAACACAATAACTCCTGTACTTACAATTAGTATTCCAAAAAATATTTTAATCCATTTTTCCATAAATCATCACCTTCATCATGTAGTTTAAGCCTTGAAGATAGTCACTATATAACTATATAAGAATAAAAAGTATATTTACATATCATAATGAAGGTGTTAAGTTTAAAATAACTTCAATTCGCATGAAAATATGAATAAATAATATCAAAATGTAATGAGAGGGCTTACATGGATAAACTAGATGTAAAGATATTGGAGATTTTACAAAGAAATTCCCGTACTACGGTGAGTGAGTTATCAAAGGAATTAGCATTAAGTCGTCCTAGTATTTCAGAGAGACTCCTTCGTTTACAGGAGAAAGGGATTATCGAAGAGTTTACAACGAGAGTATCACTGGCAGCAATTGGTCGAGAAATATTACTCATCATTTTGGTCAGTAATGTGAAAGTGTCGTTAAGTGAGTTTGAGGAATTTGTGAGACATGAACAAGAAATAATAGAATGTCATAGAGTAACTGGGGAAGTGAGTTATTTCATAAAGGCTGCTGTCTCTAATATGAATGGTATGAGATTACTAATAGACAGATTGCTTTCATTTGGACAAATAAATACGTCTACAGTTCTCACATCACCGGTACCATATCGATACGTTTTACCAATTGAAGAGCGGGAATAAATTAAGCTGGAACGATTATTGTTTCGGCTTTTTATTGCTAAAATTATAATAAATTGAATATAGAAGGGCTATTTGTATAGTATTTTAAAATACATTGTAGAAACAGATTTCTTAAAAGATGCAGGAATAGTCATTAATACCATACAATATAAGATTTAAACAACGTGGAAAACGTTTTCGTAATATTGTATTTGGTATATTGATAGTAAAGATTAATAGTTAAAATTTAGAAAAAAGTAGCCGGATTTTTTAAAGTGACGGTCGTTCTAAAGTTGTGGTAATAGTCCGTTGATTCAATGTTACCAACGGTTTACGTTTGAATTTTTAAAGTTTTATGAACTTAAACCTCTATTTTTAAGAAAAATCATAAGAGTATAAAAAATGGTGTTGCGTTTTCCAAAAAAAGGAGTTATTATAAACACGAAAGCGGTTTCCTTTATTTCTTTTCGTGATTTTAATAGCTTTATAGTTTTACGGTTTAATAAAACTTATATTTTTTTAGCTTTTTAGGAAAGCGGTTTCTGTTTGTAAAACAAATAGAGGAGGTGAACCTATCATTTAGCAAGCGACATCTGCGAAGTTTTACAGAAGTTTAATTTTGAATAATATTCCTTAGGGGGCAATATGTTATGAAAAAAATTGTATCTGTATTACTAATTGCTTTACTAACGTTCACGTTAGCTGCTTGTAGTGGTGGGAATAATGAAAGCGCTTCAAAAACTACTGGTGATGGTGGAGATAAAGCTACCACGTCTGATGAAAAAGTTACTTTAGATTTTTGGGTGTTTGGTAGTACTGGGTACCAAGATTTGATTGATCTTTATACAGCAGAACATCCAAACGTAACTATCAACTTAAATGAAGGTGAAATGGGTGACATGCATAATAACCTATTTACGTCACTTTCTGCTGGTAGTGGTGCTCCAGATATCGCATTAATTGAAGTAAGTCAAATGGATAAATTCAAACAAGCGCAAGATCGCTTCTATAATTTAAATGATTACGGTTCACAAGATCTTGCTGGTAACTTCCTTGATTGGAAATGGCAATCTGCTCAAAATGTGGAAGGTACATTCCAATTTGGATTACCAACTGATATTGGGCCAACAGTTATGCTTTATCGGACAGATGTAATGGAAGCTGCAGGTTTACCAACAGATCCACAAGAGCTTGCTGCTGAGATTCAAACTTGGGAAGATTACTATGAAGTAGCGAAAAAAGTTAAAGCAGCTACTGGTAAGCCAATTGCTGATGCACCAGAATTAGTATTCAATGCACTTCGTGACCAACAACCACAGCATTATTTTAACGAAGAGAATGAATTAATCATTAATGACACAATGAAGGATGCTTATGACTATACAACTAAGATGATTCAGGAAGGCTTAATTGGTAAAAATCAACTTTGGACTCCAGAATGGGGTAGTGCAATGGCAGAAGGATCTTACGCAACTATGCCTGGTGCACCAGCCTGGATGACTGGGGTTGTAAAAGGAAATGCACCAGATGCGGGCGGCAAATGGTCTTTAACAACGATTCCAGAAGGTGCTGGAAACTGGGGAGGATCTTTCTTAACTATTCCGAAAGAATCTAAGCATCCAGAAGCGGCATTTGCTTTCATTTCTTGGTTAACTTCACCAGAAAGCCAGTTAAAGTCTTTCATGAATATGGGGTTATTCCCATCTACTCCTGATGTGTATACAAACGACGAATTTTTAGCAACTACTGATGAATACTTCAGTGGTGAACAAACTGCGAAGATTTTTGCAGAAGCAGCTAAAAGTGTAAAACCTGTTTACATGGGATTAAATTATGGAATTGTAAGCACTGAAATAATTACAGCTCTTACAAACGTAGCGACAGCTGGAGCGGACCCACAGAAAGAATGGGATGAAGCTATTGAAAGAATTGAATCACAAATAGGCAGACAGTAAGGGTGATTATCAAGCGGTCTATACAGCTCTGTGGTAGACCGCTTGAACTTTATGGAAGGAGAGAAAATTATGTCTGATACAGCTGTAAAGTACCAACCACAACTACCCCCAAATAAGAAAAAATCATCCTATAGTGAAGAGAGAAAAGAAGCCATTGCTGGCTATCTCTACGTATCACCTTTCTTTATATTGTTTGCAATTTTCGGTCTATTTCCTATTTTATTTAGCTTTTACCTTGGTTTTCAAAAATGGAATGGGCTTGGAGAGATGCAATTCGTAGGGTTAAGGAATTTCAGTTTAATTTTATCAGATCCATTGTTTTGGAAATCTTTATCAAATACATTGATTATGTGGGTTATGGGTACACTGCCACAGTTAATAGTAGGGATTATGTTAGCATATGCTTTAAACTCGGCAATCATCAAGTATAAAAGTGTATTTCGCGTCTCAATATTTATGCCATATGTGACATCAACGGTAGCTGTTGCCATTGTCTTTGGTATTATGTTTAATAATGAACCGTTTGGTTTGTTCAATGTTATGCTAGGTTGGTTTGGTGTTGATCCCGTTAACTGGACAACGAGTGAATGGGGCGTGAAAATTGCTATTTCCACCATGGTGTTCTGGCGTTGGCTCGGTTACAACACCATTATATACTTAGCAGGTCTACAGGCTATTCCAAATGAGTTATATGAAGCAGCAGTAATTGATGGTGCAACAACACGACAGAAAATTCAATATATTACGATTCCATTGCTAAGACCAATCTTAGTTTTAACAGTCTTTACTTCAACAATTGGTGCTTTACAATTATTTACTGAGCCACTCATCTTTATCGGTAGAACTTATCGTGAAGAGGGTCTAACCGTTGTACTTTACTTGTACCGTGAAGCATTTACGAACATGGCATTTGGAACAGCATCTGCGACTGCAATTATCCTGTTTATTATCATTATCATTTTATCAACAATAAACGTATTTGTTGCCAATCGTTTAGGAAAATAGGAGGAGGCGTTAGCATGAGTAATATTAAACCTAAAAAAAAGTTTTCGTTTGCTAAGATGTTTTTATATTTTATTCTTGTCATTGCTTCTGCCCTATCTATATTTCCGTTTTACTGGATGTTTGTGATGGCGACAAATTCAAATGAAGTAATAAACAGAATACCACCGGCTATTCTACCAGGAGAAAATCTTGTTACGAACTTTACAAATGTATTAAATACTATTGATTTCTTTGGGGCAATGTGGAACTCGTTTTTAGTTTCGGCTATTACAACAATTGGTACATTATTTCTTTGTTCTTTAGCTGGCTTTGCTTTCGCTAAGCTTCGCTTTAAAGGTAAAAATGTGTTGTTTATAGCGATTCTGTTAACAATGATGATTCCGCCTCAACTTGGTTTAATTCCACAATACATTATTATTTCAAAACTTAACTGGTTAAATGATTTAAAAGCCATTATTATTCCAGGTCTAATCGATGCGTTCGGTATTTTCTGGATGAGACAATATATTAGTAGCAATGTACCTGATGAATTAGTGGACGCTGCAAAAATTGATGGTTGTTCTATATTTAGAGTATATTGGAACATTACTGTTCCTATTATTATCCCAGCGTTCGCAACATTGGCTATCATTAAGTTCATGTATATTTGGAATGATTTCTTATGGCCCCTAGTTGTATTACGTGATAAAGATTCTCAAACAATACAAGTTGCACTTCGTGGTTTAATTGATAACTACGTTCGTGATAACGGTATGATTTTATCAGGGACTTTCTGGGCAACTGTTCCGTTGGTTATTATATTCTTACTTTTAAATAAATTATTTATTTCCAGCTTAACGGAAGGTGCTGTGAAGAGTTAAGGAAGTTTTAAATGAAAGGTGTTTGGTTCGTTTGTAATAAGTTGAGTAGTATGGTTATGGTAGCTTCCTAGTTGTTTTGTTGTAAGCAGTAGATAACAAAATATTAATAATTAGGGAGCTTCAGCAAGTTTGTATTGGTACTTAGATTAAATATGGTAAAACGTAGGCCAATAGAAAAGGTAAACAACGAAGAACGTCCTACATCATCTCAAGTTCGAGACATAGTTTAATTTGATCCTTATGGTTAAAAAAGTGCAGCGGTCTGGGAAAGGTGGCAACATCATGGAGAGACAAACGAATATGTTTTATCAGATTTTATCTATATTTACATCTTTCTTTCTTTTAAATCTTATGTGGCTTATTGTATGCTTGCCTATTATTACGATTTTTCCGGCTACCTCGGCTTTATTTGGAACGGTTAGAAGGTGGACGAAAGATGGGTTTGATGTTGGTATACTCCGTGTGTTTATTCAACAGTTCAAAGAAAACTTTAAGAAGAGCTTTATAATCGGCATTTTTTGGCTCGCTGCTTTTGTGATTTTATATATGGATGTTTATATTGTATTGCAAAATGAATTTATAGGAAGAGGTATTGTAATAGCATTAGTGCTTTTGCTTGTTTTATTATTCGCGTTTACAACAGTGTATGTGTTCTTCGTTTTAGTTAATTACGAGCTTACTATTATTCATACTTTGAAAAATGCCCTGTTCCTAGCAATTAGTCACTTGAATTATACGGTGATATTCATTGGAATGATTTTAATTGGCTTAATTATTACTTACTATTTCACTTTCTTCCTTCTAATATTTGGAAGTGTATTAGCGTTTAGTATGTATAACATTTTCCATAGCCGAATCCAATTGAAGCTAGAACAGGTTAACTAATAAAATATGATGAGTTTGCGTAAAGAAATACTAAATATCAATGGGTATATCACTTGGCGTTCTATATTATTTTGAATGGGCGGAAGGTTACAGCGAACGTTTTGGAATAGTGTTTATAAAATATCGAATGTTAGAACGTATTAAGATAGACAGCTTATATTGGTATAAACAATTGAATCGTAATAAATGGCTTAAAGTGTAAGAACGATATAATGAGGAATGTGGAGAATTTTGTAAAGTAATATCACGATAAATTAGTTTTGTAAATCCATGTTCCTGCTCTTGGTGTGATGCAACAAATAAAGGGTTGCGATAGACAGTTCTCGTTTCTTCCGGTTTCCAAAGGAAGCACAAGAACCGTCCCCACTCTGCCTTGAAAACATATAGGATGGGAAGGCTTAACATGAAACTAACTATTCGTGATATTGCAAAGATGGCAGGTGTTTCACCAGCCACAGTTTCAAAGATTATGAATAATTATGATGGAATAAGTAGCACGACGAAAGAAAAAGTGATGAATATTATTGAAAAAACTGGTTATCAACCTACTTTTTCGGCAAAGTCTCTCGCAACAAAGAAATCGAACCTCATAGGTTTAATTTATGCAGGTAAAATAAATGTAGAGTTAACTCATCCGTTCTTTAATGAGGTAATCAATTCTTTTAAAAAAGCAGTTGGTCTTAAAGGGTATGATATTTTAATTTTTAGTAATGAAAGGTTTAATAAGGACAGGGATGGTTACTTAGCGCGTGCTAGACATTTCCATGTGGATGGATGTTTAATTATTTCTGGAGAAAAAGTAGAAGAAGCTATATATGAATTGGATCAAAGTGATATACCATGTGTTGGCGTTGATATTAAATTACAAGGCCCGATGTCAAGCTATGTTGTAACCGATAATATTAAGGTATCTGCTTCTGTCATAGAGCACCTATATTTAAACTCTGTTCGCGATATAGCATATATCGGTGGAATGAAAGATTCGTTTGTTTCCAAAGTCCGTACCGCTGGTTTTATTAAAGCAATGGAGCAATTTCGAATACCTGTTAAAGAAGAATGGATTCAATATGGCGATTTTCATGAAAGAAGTGGCTATGAATCTATGAAACGAATTCTTGCAAAAAAACCTTACCCTCAAGCTGTCTTTGCAACATCAGATATGATGGCCTTAGGAGCACTTGCTGCCATTAAAGAACAAGGTCTTAAAGTTCCAGAAGATATTCGTTTAATCGGTTGTGACGATATCGAAGCGTGTCGCTATAGTAATCCGAAACTAACAACAGTGAGACAGGATAAAGAGAAGTTAGGAAAACTTGCAGCACATATGATAATAGATTTAATAAACGGAGATACCGATCCGAAGAATATTATGGTAGATCCTGAATTAGTTATAAGAGAATCATGTGGCACAGCAGTCAGCAAAAGTATAATGTTCGGTTAGAAAATCAAGGGTGAAGTTTGAGCGTAATCAGATTTTATCCTTTTTTATTTACTCTAAATGGCAGGTGAAGTTTTTTTATGAGAAAGATCTCAATTATCCTATTAGTTTTCCTTGTATTATCAGCATGTACAAACAACTCATCTCCACAAATTAACGACGAAATCGACCAATTGATTTCAGATATGACCATCGAAGAAAAAGTAGGACAGTTGGCACAGATAGATATTCATTTTCTAATGAAAAACACTTGGTCAAAAGGTGGGTTGGACAAGAATAAGTTAAAAACAGTTATTGTTGATTACGGAGTAGGCTCGATTTTAAGTGGAGGAGGTGGCTCTCCTGATATAAATTCGCCTAAAGAATGGGCTGAAATGGTGAATGAAGTTCAAAAAATGACAGAACAAACACGATTAAATATCCCAGTCCTTTATGGTGTAGATGCCGTGCATGGGCATAATAATGTAAAAGGTGCTGTAATTTATCCTCATAATTTAGCAGTTGCTTCTACATTTAATGTACAACTAGCCGAGAAAGAGGCTGCTCTGACATCAGAGGAACTTGCGGCTACAGGCATTAACTGGAACTTTGCACCTGTTTTGGATGTAGCGCGCGACCCTCGTTGGGGCCGTACATATGAAACGTTCGGAGAAGATCCGTATTTAGTTTCAATGATGGGCAAGCATATGATAAATGGAATCGAAGCATCAGGAAAAGTGGCCGCAACAGCTAAGCACTTCATTGCATACAGTGGAACAAACAACGGACAAGATCGTCAACCTGCTGATATATCAGAGCGAACTTTACGAGAAATATACTTGCCACCGTTTGAAGCTGCGTTTAATGCAGGAGTTGATACGGTTATGGTAAACAGTGCTGAAGTCAACGGAGTACCTGTCCATGCTTCTAAAGGGCTACTGACAGATCTATTACGAGATGAATTACACTTTAATGGCGTCATTCTATCGGATTGGGAAGATGTTCATAAACTAACAGATTACCATCAAGTTTCGCGGAATTACAAACAGGCTAATGCCCTAGCTTTTGAGGCGGGTATAGATATGTCCATGATCCCGATGACACTAGAAGATATAGATCTATTAATTGAGTTGGTGACAGAAGGCGCGATATCTGAAGAGAGATTAGACGAATCTGTTCAACGCATATTAACCTTAAAAAAAGAACTTGGTCTATTTGACGAACGATATGTAATTGCTGACGAAGCCGCAGATGTGTTTAAAAGACAGGAAACCTTTGAAACGGCGAGAGAGCTTGCGAGACAGTCTATTATTCTTTTAAAGAATGACGATATATTACCACTTCCAAAAGATGTAAAATCTATACTGGTTGTCGGACCGACAGCCAATAGTATAAGTCGTCTAGCGGGTGGATGGACAATTGGATGGCAAGGTGCGGAGGAACATGATTTAACAACAGGTAGTACAGTTTTAGATGAAATAAAGAAAAAAGTCTCTCCTCAAACAAACATTAGCATCTTAACTGGGGAAGAGGAACGTGACGAAATTATGGCAGTAGCTAAAGATGTTGATGTAGTTATTGCAGTCGTCGGTGAAAAGCCATACGCAGAATTCGAAGGGAATACAACATCGTTAGCTTTACCGGATGGACAGTCCGAGTTACTAGCAACATTACAATCTGTAAATGAGAACGTAGTGATGGTAACTGTCTCAGGACGCCCGCTAGCGATTGAACAAGAAGCTAGTATGGTCAAGGGTGTATTGTGGACGTTCTTACCTGGGACAGAGGGGGGCATGGCAATAGCTGACGTATTGTTTGGGGACTATAATCCATCGGGGAAGCTACCGATTACAATTCCAAAACATGAAGGTCAGCTACCAACCTATTACAATGATAGAGTAACAGCTACGTATGAGCCTTTGTTCTCGTTTGGTGACGGCTTAAGCTATACAACATTTTCTTATAAAGATTTAAAAGTATCAGATCTTATGAATAATGATAAGACTCTTAAGGTGTCTATCATTGTTAAAAATACAGGTGCGGTTGCAGGGGATGAAGTTGTACTCGTGTATGCACAAGATTTTTATCAAGGAGTGACACCTAGACATAAGCAGCTTACAGCCTTTGAAAGAGTTTCATTACAACCTAATGAGGAAAAAGAAGTGCAGTTTGAGATACCTTTTAATCAGTTGAAAAAATATGATCAAGAGTTACAACGAACATTGCCTAATCAATTGTTTATAAAAATAGATCATCTACGTGAAGAGGTAACATTACGGTGATTTTAAAGTATGAAGCAGTAAAGGAAAAACTCTAAGTACTATGTACAAAAGTGTATTATGCTACTGGAAAGATAAATGTGTTTAATCATCTTTATAATATAACGTCGTTTTCTTATTAATGTATAAGTCAAAGCGGCGTTTTATTATGTAGAAATAGTGATTTCATATATAAGTAATGTGTTTAATCGTTGTAAATAGAGGATAGAATCTAATGAGTTATTGTGAAGAAGATTTGTGTTCATTTACCAAATTCCTCAAATGATTACGTTTAATATGAAAAAAGAATGTGAAATATATGTTTTTTGGACACATTTTCGTCAATAAAATTTGAAGTATTTGTGAAGTCTTTCACAAATCGCTTTCAAAATTTGTAGAAGGTAGTATTATAAAAATATAAGAAGCGCCAATATAAAAAAATTGGCTCAAATAAAAAGGAGTGGTTAACATGGTCAAATTTTTAAGAGAAAATAAAATTGCATCTGCTATCTTAGTTCTATTCCGTTTATATGTTGGTTGGCAATTTCTACATGCTGGTTGGGGTAAAGTAACTGGCGGATTTGATGCATCAGGTTATTTAAAAGGAGCTATTGGAAAAGCAACAGGTGACCATCCAGCGGTTCAAGGTTGGTGGGCAGCATTTCTAGAAGGATTTGCTTTACCAAATGTTAGCTTATTTAACTTCTTAGTAGCATGGGGCGAATTATTAGTTGGTATCGCACTTATCGTAGGTATTTTTACAACTTTCTCAGCATTAATGGGATTAACAATGAACTTTGCATTTTTATTCTCAGGTACTACAAGCACAAACCCACAATTGGTTATTCTAGGAGTATTTATACTTGTTGCCGGTGCGAACGCTGGAAGATTTGGATTAGACTATTATGTATTACCATATATCCGTCAATTTATTAGCAAAGAAGCACGTGATAAAAAAGTTACAGTTTAATACAATATGAGCACTTAACAAATCTTCGGATTTGTTAAGTGCTTTTTGTATGTTTGAGAGGTTTATTTTGATGTCAGTGTGGAATAGAAGAGTATAGCCATAATGATGGAGGGATTATATGGATACTCTAAAAAGATTAGATAAACTTTCAAACATAACTTTTGAAAAACCAAATAAAGTGTTGTCACTCTATGTAAACACTGACCGAAGTCACCCAGATAATCAAGCTGGAGAATGGAAGATTGCGTTGAAAAATGGTTTCAACAGATTAGAAGAATATTTACAGGCGAGTAATACTGAGGAACTTGAGAATATCAAATTGATTCGAGAACAGGTAGAGTCTTATTTCATAAATATTTCAAGAAGCTTACCTAGAAGTGTTGTGATATTTACAAATAAAGATCAAAAATTGTGGGAAGTTTTCGAACTACAAGTACCTGTTCGCACAAACTTTTACTGGGAAACAGAGCCTGTACTTGATGAACTAAGGTCAGTTTATGAGCAACATCCATATACAGCCGTAGTTCTCATGCAACAAAATCAAATAAAAATCTTAACATCTGTATTTGCATCGTTACTTCAAACCGAATCTTATGAGTATGAGCTTGATAATGAAGATTGGAAAAAGCATGAGGGACCCTCCCATGTAAGTGCGAGTATGGGGAGTGGGGCAGTCAAAAGTGCTACTCAAGTTGATCATTTTGACAATCGAGTAAAAGTAAATCAGCAACGTTGGTTAAAAAGTCTTGGTAGTATGATAGATAAAAAGGCAGCAGACGAAAAGTGGAACAAAATTATTTTAGTAGGAGATAGCGAATCAATAGATTACCTTGAGGGAAATATGAATAAAACAATAGATGAAAAAATTCAAAAAAACCTTTTAAATGAAAATGAACATACTGTGTTAGAAAAAATAGTGGTGTAAGAATGAAAAAGGGGGTAGCGGATGCTGCCCCCTTTTGTCCTACTATGTGAAGGGTAGTAGTGCATAAAATGTATTATGCGTCGTCCTGATTATCTTCTTCCTGCTTTTTGAAATCTCGGATAGAAGATAACGGGTAGTGAAGCTCATCGTACGCTGCATTTGTTATATATAAAACCTGATTTTTAAGGTGCTCTTGCTCAGACATTTGTCTCATCCTTTGCTGTATGTTATGTTTATTCTTCAATATGGCTTCTTCAGGGTTGATTTATACATATTTACGATAAAACAAAAAGCTCACTTGAAATACAACTTAAATAAACAAACGATAGCTCCAGTATTGTGTAATGTCGTCACTTTTGGATGAGAAACTACGTAATCGAGTACTCAATAGGTCATCTACTAACACTCTTTTTCATAACTACAAATTCAGTTATCTCATTATTTGCATTGGCGATAAAAGAGTCGGTTGTTTTAAAGCCTAATTTATCATAAATGCGAATGGCTCTTTTATTAAATGTTGCTACGAATAAAGTAATGGATTCGTAATTAAATGTCTCTTTGCCGAACTGCAATATGTGGCTTACAAACTCTGTCCCACTTCCTTGACCTGTGAATGATGGATTCATCTGTACACCTAGAATATATTCATTGTCTTCTAATTCAAAGCTGCAATTTCCTAGGACATTATCACATTCATCGCAGATGACAAATGTATTATCTTCTTTATAAATGTTTTGTGCCCATTGTAGCTTAGCTTCTGTTTTATCGTTGTTATAAAACGAATAGTCACCTTCATACTTCCATGTGGCGATAAACTCAGCATCTTCTTTTGTTGGTTTGCGAAATGTCATATTCATTTTTATCCCTCGCATACATATATTTTTTATAATTTTACTGTATCATGAAACACGTCTTTTCAAGTTCTCATAATTAGTTCCTATTTATAAACGAGAAAAAAGGATATTTATCACAAATATCCTTTTTCTATCAATCTATTGGCTAAGCTTTTCGTGGTGGATAATCCTTCTTATGCTCTTTTCAGATAAAAAATATCTTTTAGATAATAAGTAAATAGATTCACCTTCACAAAACTTACTATATATCTCATTATTTCTTTTACTTAAAGTATCTTTTGTTCCGTTTTTCTCACCCCAGGACTTTTTGGATCCATTTTTTCTTGGGATATAGATAGTTTCTCCGTCCACATATTGCTGGATCATTTCAATAATCTCATTTGGTAAAATAGTTTCAGCACTAAGGTAACTCATGGCTTTGCCCTCCTATATGTTGGTTTAACATGATAGAGCAAAGACTGTCTGACGTTATGTTCTCATAGCAGTCTTTGCTATGAGCGATAATATAATTTTAAAGAAGGATATTTCACTGTAAAACAACCTCTTTCTGTTAAGTATTTACAAAATCATTGTATCATTCTGGATATATTTGTCTAGTTGCTTCGGAGTATTGTTATATAAAGTAAGACTACAAGTAGTCTAGAAGAAATATTGCCTCACGCTGAAAAAACTTTAATGGTGCTTGAATAAAATGAGGTAGTAGAAAAATGGTAAATTGTAAATTATATAAATCTGCTATTATAGTCATATATAGTAAATGTGAAAGGTAAGGGGCTGAAATGATGAAGTCGGAAAAAGAAAAAATGCTCGCTGGTGAAATGTATAATCCTGCCGATCCTCAATTAATACAGGAACGTGAAAATGCTAGACGATTAGTGAGAATGTACAATCAGACCATAGAAACAGAAGTTACAAAACGAACAGAGATTTTAAAAAAGCTGTTTGGTGCAACTGGGAATAACGTCTATATGGAACCGAATATAAGAGTGGATTACGGATATAACATATATGTTGGAGAGAACTTTTTTGTGAATTTTGATTGCGTTATTTTAGATGTGTGTGAAGTTCGTATCGGTGATAATTGTATGATGGGACCTGGCGTACATATTTATACTGCAACGCATCCACTAAATCCAATTGAACGAAATTCAGGAAAAGAATACGCAAAGCCTGTTACTATTGGGCATAATGTTTGGGTTGGTGGGAAAGCTGTCATAAACCCTGGAGTGAACATTGGTGACAATGTTGTGATTGCATCTGGTTCAGTAGTAACGAAAGATGTGCCAGATAACGTAGTAGTAGGAGGGAATCCTGCTAGAATAATTAAAGAAATTTCAATTAATAAGTAGAGTGCTGATATGGAAAAAATAAAAGCTTGGGCAAGAAACTTAAAAAAACAAATATTTATTCTCTATGTCGCGTACAAAGATAAAAGAGTACCATGGTATGCTAAGTTATTCACTGCTTGTATTGTAGCATATGCGTTTAGTCCGATTGATTTAATTCCTGACTTCATCCCTATACTTGGTTATTTAGACGATTTAATTATTATTCCACTAGGGATTTTCATAGCACTCAAAATGATACCGAACGATGTGATAGCAGACTGTATAGTAAAAGCTGAAGAGATAATGAAAAATGGTAAACCGAAAAACTGGTTTGTCGGTTCGTTAATTGTTTTAACATGGAGTATGCTTTTCTTATGGATTATGATAAAGATTTATCAGATAGCGTTAGTGTAAGACGCTACAATTAAAGCTCTTTCTCTTATTAGAGAGAGCTTTTTCTTATTCGGGAAAAAACATGTCCTCCAAGTTTGTGTGAATAACTATATGTAAAGCCCTTATAATGGTTCAGCATAGGGGCATACTGATAGTAAGTTTGTATAAGTAGGAGGATACGGTGTTGAGCACAAAAGAAAACGTACTATCGGTTTATGCTTTAGGCGGCTTATATGAAGTCGGTAAAAACATGTACGCTATCGAATATAATAATGATATTATTGTCATCGATTGTGGTAACAAGTTTCCTGATGAAAGTTTATTAGGCATTGATTTAATTATTCCTGATGTTACATATTTAGTAGAAAACACAAACAAAGTAAAGGCTTTAATTGTCACGCATGGGCATGAAGACCACATCGGTGGCATTCCATATTTTTTAAAAAAATGTAATGTCCCCGTTTATGCAACTCGGTTTACACTCGGTTTAATCGAGTTAAAATTGAGAGAACACAAAATCTTAAGAGAAACGGAACTTATTGAGGTAGATTCTAAAGCTAATTTGGATTTCGGTGATATTAATGTGGAATTCTTTAAAGTAAATCACAGTATCCCTGATTGTATAGGGATTTTGTTCCGCACTCCAGAAGGGAATATTGTGCATACAGGCGATTTTAAGTTTGATTTAACTCCTGTTAATAACCAATATGCAGACATACATAAAATGGCGAAAATAGGTGAAGAAGGGGTGATACTTCTTTTATCTGAAAGTACGAATGCAGAGCGACCTGGCTCCACTCCATCAGAGAAAATGGTTGGCGAACATGTTGAAGATGCAATAAAAAAAGCGGAAGGTAAAGTTATTATTTCTACCTTTGCTTCGAATATTAATCGTGTTCAGCAAGTTGTTAACGCATCCTATAAAACAAATCGTAAGCTTGTGTTACTTGGCAGGAGCATGGTCAACGTTGTAGAGGTTGCGATTGAGCGTGGGTATTTAGATGTACCTACAGACATGATAATACAACCAGACCAAATCGATGATTTGTCGCCTGAGCAGGTTACGATTTTATGTACAGGTAGTCAAGGTGAGCCAATGGCAGCTCTCGCTCGCTTGTCAACAAACAACTTTCGTGGTGTAAACATTGTTCGGGGAGATACAGTTATTTTAGCAGCAGGTCCAATCCCTGGAAATGAAAAAAATGTATCAAGAATCATAGATAATTTATTTTCTCTAGGAGCAAACGTAATATATGGAACAGGAAGCTCTTCAGGCATGCACGTTTCTGGTCACGGCTATCAAGAGGACCTTAAACTTATGCTCACATTAATGAAGCCAACGTATTTCATACCGATTCATGGTGAGTTCAGAATGCTCCATCATCACAGACTGTTAGCTGAATCTGTTGGTGTCGAAGAGGGGTACACGTTTATATTGCGTAATGGAGATGTTGTTGATATAGAGCACTCTATTGCTAGGCAAACACGAAGAATTCATGCGGGCGATACATATATTGATGGCATAGGCGACGGAGATGTTGGTGAAATTGTATTACGTGACCGTAAGCAACTATCTGAGGATGGCATGCTTGTTATTATCCTAACTATGAGTAAAAATGAGCAGCGCTTAATGTCTCGACCTGACACAATCTCACGTGGGTTTGTATATGCACGAGACTCTGAGAACCTTATAAAAGAAATAAATCGCATCATTGATAGTACGGTAACTGAATTATTAGAGGCTAATAAGTTTCAGTGGAACGATATAAAACGAAATGTAAAAAGAGCTGTTGGACAATACGTATTTAATCAAACAAAAAGAAAACCAATGGTATTACCCATTATAATCGAAGTCTAACCAGGCAATGTGGGGACGGTTCTCAGTCTGCCAAAACGACACAAAAAAGGAAGCATAAGAACCGTCCCCGTACTGCCATTTCCACCTTCATTATTGTAAATATTTACAAAAGATTAAGGTAGCTCAATATCTAATGATCTCTTATGTTATATAATAAGTCTATTAAAGCCCCTGTTAGTCTGGAGGAGAGACATTGGAGAGTTTAGTAGAAAAGTTATTTAACGAATCTTTAATTTATGACGCCTGTGACAAGTTTGGCATTGGAATCATTGAGTTTGTTAAGTTAGGTGACTTTGAGAATTATGTTTTTGAGATTAAAACGGAGAGTCAATCTTATATCCTTCGTCTTACGCACAGTACTCATCGTGTCGAAGAACAAGTGCTTGCAGAATTAGAATGGATTAATTATTTACAAGCAGCGGGTGTTAAAACACCAAGAGCATTTCATTCCATACAAAACAATTTAACAGAACAACTGGCAGTGGAAGACTCATATTTTACGGCATGCTTGTTTGAAAAAGCAAAAGGGCATAAGGTTAATCGAAAAGATCCTGCTATTTGGAATAATACAACCTTTTTTAACTGGGGGAAGTTAATTGGGAAAATGCATGCATTAACAAAAGCATATGATAGCTCTTTAAGTAAAGTAAAACGACCTCATTGGGACGAGGATGATTTATTAGAGTTTGAGCAATACATACCAGCAGAAGGAAATAATTTAGTAATTAAAAATAGCCACCATCATTTGGAGAAGATTAGCCTTTTGCCTAAAAATCGTAATAACTATGGTTTGATTCACACGGATTTACATGCTGGAAACTTCTTTGTTGATAATGAGGATATTATCGCATTTGACTTTGACGATTGTAGTTATCAATGGTTTGCAAGTGATATTGCAATTCCCCTTTATTATTCAGTTTTACCTATACAGTCGACTGAAGAACGACATGCTTTTGCCAGTGATTTCTTGAAGTGCTTTCTAGATGGCTACAGGACAGAAAACTCACTGGACCCCCAATGGATTTTGCTTATTCCAGATTTTATGAAGCTACGCGAGATGGTATTATACTCTGTGCTACATAAAAAATTGACCCCAACAGAATTAGCGGAGCCGGGGATGCAACGTTGGGTAAGGGAACTTAAGCAAAATATTGAGCAAGCTAAAACAATCGTAAATATAGATTTTTCCTTGTATTCTTAAAAAATAAGTAATGAAGCACATAATCTCAATTATTGTAATAATGTACTTCATAACTTAATTAGAGGCCTTTTAGTTACACTATAGTTACACCTTGTAAGTGTGTTTCCATACAAGGTGTGTTGTTTTATGGGTTGTCAGACTAACAGAAAGCCGTTATAGGGAGATAGCCATTTTTATAAAAATAGACGTTAATCTACTTCACGCAATCCTTTTGCGCGTATGAGAGTATAAA
Source organism: Bacillus sp. HMF5848 (assembly GCF_003944835.1). Lineage (GTDB taxonomy): Bacteria > Bacillota > Bacilli > Bacillales > HMF5848 > HMF5848. The sequence continues at coordinate 2,661,922 of NZ_RWIV01000001.1, read as the reverse complement.
TTGTGAATAAACACAGCGCAATAGCACCACTAAGCATAATGTGTTGAATCGGTAGTTGTAGAGCAAGTAACGAACTTGTTAGTAAGTGGGATATAGGTGTTAACCCCATAGCTGCAAAGGCAATTAAACTCATAACTCTTCCTAAATATTCCGATTCTGTGTGGCTTTGGACAACAGACGCTAAAGGTACGTTAGCAAAGGACATGGCTGCTCCCATTAATGTGACAAGAGCAACACTTACCCATATAATATTAGAAAGGCTCATTGTGATAAATAGCAGAGCCATTATTAATATACTTACAACAGATATTAACCCTCTTTTCCGCTTCAAGTTCATCATACCAATTACTAAAGTTCCCGCGAGCATGCCGGCTGTTAAGCTTCCTGTTAATATACTGTATGTGAATTCGTCACCTCCAAGGACATCTTTTGCAAAGATGGGAAGTCCCAGTATAAATGGCCCTGTGAAGAATAGGTTTAAAAATACGGAAGTGCTCATCAAGGCTGTTAAAAAAGAAGATTGCTTTACATAAGTTAATCCTTCTTTAATAGAAGTGAGTATGCTGGTTACTTGTTGTTTTACCGTTTTTGTCTTTGTTTCAGTACGGGCGTCAGATTGGGTAGAGTCTTTTAGTTTTAGGTCAATTATTCCTGCTAATATCAATAAAATTGAAATCACTACAAAGACAGTAGTATACCCTCCCACTCCTAATAAAAGAGAGGCGACTAAAGGCCCGCATATAAAGGAAAATTGTCTTGTCATATTCAAGATTGAATTCGCTCGTGTTAAATCGTCTTCTTTTACTAGGCTAGGTAAAATAGAAGTGCTTGCTGGCCAGAAAAAAGCATCAAGAATGCCGAATACTAATCCTAGAACAATTAATACCCATATAGAAAGTAGGTCAGTGAATAATAAGGCGATCACACCTATAAGTAATATTCCTTTTGTGAAGTCCGAAATGAACATAATAAATGGTTTGCTAATGCGATCGGCAATAGCACCTCCGACTAACATAAACAACACGCGTGGAACAGTGGATGCGAAAAATACAAGTCCTAGCATGGCCTCTAATTTCAAATAATCTACAACATACCAATTGGAGATGAATAAAAAGAACGAAACACTTAGACTCGAAGCTAAGTATGTGAGCCATAATATCAAAAAATTCTTTTCACCGAGTAATCCAAGAAATGCTTTTTGCTTAACAACACGCTCTTGAGTCATTTGTATTTGTGTCATACTTACACCTTCCTTGTATATAGTAATTGATATTCGATTCCCATCGAATGTTTGTTGTTTTAAAAAGAAAAGGAGTCCCTTTTCTCTTGTAAGCGAGTGCATAACGTTATTTAATAAACATCGTTTCTAACTGTTTCAATACCGACTGGATTTCTTCACTATTTGTCTCGTAATAAACTTTGTTTTCCTTACGAATCGCTCGTATAAACCTATTAGCAACAAGAGTGGAGAGGTGATGAGACATAGTCGAGTTTGATACCTCTAACGCTTGTGCTAATTCATAGCCGTAATAAGGTTGTTTATTTAGCATTTGTAATATCTTAAACCGTTTTTCATCAATTAAGATTTTTATAGCATCTAATGTTTCCTTTTCACCTCTTGATGATTCCACAGTTTCATAATCGCGAATTCCTAAAATAAAAGCATTCATGTTAAACCGTTTTATGGAAGCGAAGAACGTACCTACATCTGAAAAGTATGAGGGGAAAATAATGACCTCACTATCTGAGAGTGATACACCGTATTTATCCATCAATTGGGAGAAATATTTAACATTCCCTTGTTTTAATTCCTCATTCATTTTATTGATGAAGCCTTCCTGATGTTCCAAAAGTTCTTGTTCTCGTTGTTGGAAGAATTGATAGTAAAAGCGTTCAATAAGTTGAGTAAACCTTTGCTTAGTTCGTTCTCCATCGAAAATTAAGTAACTAACTTTCCACTTCTCAGCTTCGGGCATGTTAGTATTATTCAGCACTTTTATCACTTCATCTGGATGGTCATACCTTTCTATTGACAGGTCGGGACTAAAACCAGTATTTAAGAATGCCCAGTAATAATCCTCAAGTGAGAGGTGATGAAGCATGCTTACATATGAATGCACGTCATGATATGCCTTCTGGTTAATAGCGAACGGAAAAGTGGTCAATCCGAGATAACTTTCCTTATTAAAGAAAACTTTTATCTCATTAACTAGATCGTTTGGTATTTTACTAATAGTATCTTGAACCCATTCTTTAATCTCTGGAGAAACATCTTTGATTAAATCATGCTCACCATTATCTAATTCACCAAATCCAATAAGCCTTAATGCTGTTAATAGTTCTGCAACAGGTGATTTTTGAAAGATAATGTTATCTGTATATATGCTCAAGGTTTTTCTCTCCAATCTTGACGTTGAATCATCTTGATTACATTATAATCAAATGTAACATTCGATGTCAATCGAATATACAATTTTTTTGAAAAAAATGGCAGTATGGGGACGGTTCTTGCTCTGCCAAAGAGCTAAATATAACAAAAAGTAACTTTTTGAGCGGTACAATCTGAAATGGATCTAACGAGTATAGGATATGAACGCGTTTTTGTTATTACGCATCATATTTGCATCATTTTGTCGAAAGAGTTTTCTATTTATTGTTACACGATGTAATTTACAATGAAGGTGTAAAGCGATAGGTATATGAAGAAAAACGTTATTAGTAAAGTAACTTCAAACAAGGTATAGGAGTGGGCGCATGATTGTTCAATCATTAAATGTTAATAGAATCAATGACTTTGTGGTGTATTGTAAAAAACACAGACATGAGGTTGATGAATCATATCTTTATGACGAGGATTTATCAAATTTTCAAGTGAATGAAGAAAATCCTACTTACATCATAGTTGATGAAGAAAATAATATTGTTGCTGCTGCTTCTCTTATTCTTGATCAATATCACAAAGAAGGAAAAAGAGCTCGTTTCCGAATTTTTCATTCTGAATTAGTTATTACTGAATATTATCAAGTGCTACTGAATTCAATCTTGGCTCATACTGAGGATTTAGATAAGGTATTCTTATTTATACCTAATGATTGCTTACAAATAAAAAAGATATTTGAAACATTACAGTTTAATGTCGAACGATACTCTTTTGTACTTGTGAGAGATGATATAGATGTACCTAAATACAACCTGCCGAACAATTATGAAATTAAACCTTATCGTGCAGGTGTTGACGAAGAAATATGGTGTGATATAAGAAATGCATCATTTGCAACGCTAAAAGGTAATGAGGTGCCCATTTCTCGTGACATGGTAAGTAAGTTGGTTCTATCAAATGATTATATAGAAGGAGGGATGATGATTTTATATCATCTTAATAAACCAATAGGTGTTGTAAGAGGGTCTGCTGATATATATGAAGGGATTCCAACAATGAGCATTGGACCACTTGCTATTATTCCAAGTTATCAAGGAAAAGGGTTAGGAAGAATTCTTTTAAGGGCTGTTCTTAAATTTGCTCGTGAAAAGTCTTATTCAAAAGCAATTCTTTGTGTAAATGGAGAAAATGAGCGGGCAAAAACATTGTATGAGCATGAAGGATTTAAGGAGGTAGAAGCCGTTGTTTGTTATAAGTATGATATAAAAACTTGGTGAAGTTTAAATGTAAAATGAAGAACCAAGCAATTCAAATGCATATTAGTTCGATAAAAGCATATTTAGCAAATCCGTTAAAAACCAAAATGGAAAAACACTAATTAGTAAGAGTATATTTAGAACCGATAATAAAGTGCCGTATTTCATTTTTTTTGAAACAAGTATTAAGCTTAAGGCAAGTCCAATCGGATTAGCTATTAAAGTAACTTGCCAAGACAGAGCAAATGGACTAGTTATCGGATCAACAGAAAAAGTAATAATCCACCCTGTTATTCCAATTATTATAGTAGAAATAGATAAGTATTGAATGATATGCAATATCTTCACCTCTGTAATATAGTATGATTATTATATGAAAATTAATGTACAAGATGTACGTGTTTTAATTAGTTGTTACAGATTTTTAATGTGGTTCGGTTTGATTAACTCTTTAATGTGGTGGTTAAGAGTTAGTAAGGACTAGACTTAATATTAAAAAACAAAAAGACCTGTGGAAAACCAAAAGGTATTACCAAAAATTACAATGCATAAATAGATTGTATTTTATTAGTGTAGATGATATATTTATAAACGTCGCTTCAAACGAACGACACACGAAGTAAAATGTTATTAAAAAAGTTATTGACGACGAATTGGTATTGTGATATATTAATAAAGTCGCTTTTACGACAACGTGAAAAAATTAGCTCTTTGAAAACTAAACAAAACCAAGCGCTAAAACGTTTCTATTATAGAAACAAAACAAGCGACTTTAAGTCGCAAAAAGAATTGCCAGATGTAAATTTGAGCAAGTCAAACTTCTTTTCGGAGAGTTTGATCCTGGCTCAGGACGAACGCTGGCGGCGTGCCTAATACATGCAAGTCGAGCGAACCACTTCGGTGGTTAGCGGCGGACGGGTGAGTAACACGTGGGCAACCTGCCTATGAGACTGGGATAACTTCGGGAAACCGGAGCTAATACCGGATAATATTTATCTTTGCCTGAAGATAAATTGAAAGATGGCTTTTAGCTATCACTTATAGATGGGCCCGCGGCGCATTAGCTAGTTGGTGAGGTAATGGCTCACCAAGGCGACGATGCGTAGCCGACCTGAGAGGGTGATCGGCCACACTGGGACTGAGACACGGCCCAGACTCCTACGGGAGGCAGCAGTAGGGAATCTTCCACAATGGACGAAAGTCTGATGGAGCAACGCCGCGTGAGTGAAGAAGGTTTTCGGATCGTAAAACTCTGTTGTTAGGGAAGAACAAGTACCGTTCGAATAGGGCGGTACCTTGACGGTACCTAACGAGAAAGCCACGGCTAACTACGTGCCAGCAGCCGCGGTAATACGTAGGTGGCAAGCGTTGTCCGGAATTATTGGGCGTAAAGCGCGCGCAGGCGGTCCTTTAAGTCTGATGTGAAAGCCCACGGCTCAACCGTGGAGGGTCATTGGAAACTGGAGGACTTGAGTGCAGAAGAGGAGAGTGGAATTCCACGTGTAGCGGTGAAATGCGTAGATATGTGGAGGAACACCAGTGGCGAAGGCGACTCTCTGGTCTGTAACTGACGCTGAGGCGCGAAAGCGTGGGGAGCGAACAGGATTAGATACCCTGGTAGTCCACGCCGTAAACGATGAGTGCTAAGTGTTGGAGGGTTTCCGCCCTTCAGTGCTGCAGCAAACGCATTAAGCACTCCGCCTGGGGAGTACGGTCGCAAGACTGAAACTCAAAGGAATTGACGGGGGCCCGCACAAGCGGTGGAGCATGTGGTTTAATTCGAAGCAACGCGAAGAACCTTACCAGGTCTTGACATCCCTATGCCCGCCCTAGAGATAGGGTTTTCCCTTCGGGGACATAGGTGACAGGTGGTGCATGGTTGTCGTCAGCTCGTGTCGTGAGATGTTGGGTTAAGTCCCGCAACGAGCGCAACCCTTGATCTTAGTTGCCAGCATTTAGTTGGGCACTCTAAGGTGACTGCCGGTGACAAACCGGAGGAAGGTGGGGATGACGTCAAATCATCATGCCCCTTATGACCTGGGCTACACACGTGCTACAATGGATGGTACAAAGGGCTGCAAAACCGCGAGGTTGAGCGAATCCCATAAAACCATTCTCAGTTCGGATTGTAGGCTGCAACTCGCCTACATGAAGCTGGAATCGCTAGTAATCGCGGATCAGCATGCCGCGGTGAATACGTTCCCGGGCCTTGTACACACCGCCCGTCACACCACGAGAGTTTGTAACACCCGAAGTCGGTGGGGTAACCTGGGGCAAAACTTAACCTCTTATATTTATGATAGGAAGTTAAGTTTTGCCCTAGGAGCCAGCCGCCTAAGGTGGGACAGATGATTGGGGTGAAGTCGTAACAAGGTAGCCGTATCGGAAGGTGCGGCTGGATCACCTCCTTTCTAAGGATTATTACGGAACATCTACCTTACGGTAGATGAAGCGCTTTGGTTTTGTTTAGTTTTGAGAGAGCTATTAACTCTCAAAGATAGTTCCTTGAAAACTAGATAACGATAAACAACGACATCCAAAACCAATATAGGTTTAATTAGTAATGCCTCTTTTAACTTGTTTGTCGCAAAGTTAAAAGAACTGATTTAAAAACACGATCAATGATCGTAGGTTAAGTTAGGAAGGGCGCACGGTGGATGCCTTGGCACTAGGAGCCGATGAAGGACGGGACTAACACCGATATGCTTCGGGGAGCTGTAAGTAAGCTTTGATCCGGAGATTTCCGAATGGGGAAACCCACTGTTCGTAATGGAACAGTATCTACACCTGAATACATAGGGTGATGAAGGCAGACCCGGGGAACTGAAACATCTAAGTACCCGGAGGAAGAGAAAGCAAATGCGATTCCCTGAGTAGCGGCGAGCGAAACGGGATTAGCCCAAACCAAGAGGCTTGCCTCTTGGGGTTGTAGGACACTCTATACGGAGTTACAAAGGAACGAAGTAAATGAAGCGACCTGGAAAGGTCCGTCAAAGAAGGTAACAACCCTGTAGTTGAAACTTCGTTCCCTCCAGAGTGGATCCTGAGTACGGCCGGACACGTGAAATCCGGTCGGAAGCAGGGAGGACCATCTCCCAAGGCTAAATACTCCCTAGTGACCGATAGTGAACCAGTACCGTGAGGGAAAGGTGAAAAGCACCCCGGAAGGGGAGTGAAAGAGATCCTGAAACCGTGTGCCTACAACAAGTCAGAGCCCTGTGCATATTTTCCTCTGGAAAAATGCCGGGTGATGGCGTGCCTTTTGTAGAATGAACCGGCGAGTTACGATTACGTGCAAGGTTAAGCTGAATAGGCGGAGCCGCAGCGAAAGCGAGTCTGAATAGGGCGAATTAGTACGTGGTCGTAGACCCGAAACCAGGTGATCTACCCATGTCCAGGGTGAAGTTCAGGTAACACTGAATGGAGGCCCGAACCCACGCACGTTGAAAAGTGCGGGGATGAGGTGTGGGTAGCGGAGAAATTCCAATCGAACCTGGAGATAGCTGGTTCTCTCCGAAATAGCTTTAGGGCTAGCCTCATGAGTAAGAGTCTTGGAGGTAGAGCACTGATTGGACTAGGGGCCCTCATCGGGTTACCGAATTCAGTCAAACTCCGAATGCCAAAGACTTATCCATGGGAGTCAGACTGCGAGTGATAAGATCCGTAGTCGAAAGGGAAACAGCCCAGACCGCCAGTTAAGGTCCCAAAGTATACGTTAAGTGGAAAAGGATGTGGAGTTGCTTAGACAACCAGGATGTTGGCTTAGAAGCAGCCACCATTTAAAGAGTGCGTAATAGCTCACTGGTCGAGTGACTCTGCGCCGAAAATGTACCGGGGCTAAACGTATCACCGAAACTGCGGAATGTCTCACGACATTGGTAGGAGAGCGTTCTAAGGGCTGTGAAGCTAGACCGTGAGGACTAGTGGAGCGCTTAGAAGTGAGAATGCCGGTATGAGTAGCGAAAGAAGGGTGAGAATCCTTTCCACCGAATGCCTAAGGTTTCCTGAGGAAGGCTCGTCCGCTCAGGGTTAGTCGGGACCTAAGCCGAGGCCGAAAGGCGTAGGCGATGGATAACAGGTTGATATTCCTGTACCACCTCACCACCGTTTGAGCAATGGGGGGACGCAGGAGGATAGGGTGAGCGCGCTGTTGGATTAGCGCGTCCAAGCAATTAGGCTGATGATGAGGCAAATCCTTGTCATCGTGAAGGCTGAGTTGTGATGGCGAGGGAACTATAGTACCGAAGTCCTTGATTCCACACTGCCAAGAAAAGCCTCTAGCGAGGGGGTAGGTGCCCGTACCGCAAACCGACACAGGTAGGCGAGGAGAGAATCCTAAGGTGAGCGAGAGAACTCTCGTTAAGGAACTCGGCAAAATGACCCCGTAACTTCGGGAGAAGGGGTGCTTGTTGGGGTGTTAAAGCCCTGACAAGCCGCAGTGAAAAGGCCCAGGCGACTGTTTAGCAAAAACACAGGTCTCTGCGAAGCCGCAAGGCGAAGTATAGGGGCTGACGCCTGCCCGGTGCTGGAAGGTTAAGAGGAGGGGTTAGCGCAAGCGAAGCTCTGAATCGAAGCCCCAGTAAACGGCGGCCGTAACTATAACGGTCCTAAGGTAGCGAAATTCCTTGTCGGGTAAGTTCCGACCCGCACGAAAGGCGTAACGATCTGGGCACTGTCTCAACGAGAGACTCGGTGAAATTTTAGTACCTGTGAAGATGCAGGTTACCCGCGACAGGACGGAAAGACCCCGTGGAGCTTTACTGTAGCCTGATATTGAATTTTGGTACAGCTTGTACAGGATAGGTAGGAGCCTGAGAAGCCGGAGCGCTAGCTTCGGTGGAGGCGTCGGTGGGATACTACCCTGGCTGTATTGAAATTCTAACCCACATCCCTGATCGGGATGGGAGACAGTGTCAGGTGGGCAGTTTGACTGGGGCGGTCGCCTCCTAAAATGTAACGGAGGCGCCCAAAGGTTCCCTCAGAATGGTTGGAAATCATTCGTAGAGTGTAAAGGCACAAGGGAGCTTGACTGCGAGACCTACAAGTCGAGCAGGGACGAAAGTCGGGCTTAGTGATCCGGTGGTTCCGCATGGAAGGGCCATCGCTCAACGGATAAAAGCTACCCCGGGGATAACAGGCTTATCTCCCCCAAGAGTCCACATCGACGGGGAGGTTTGGCACCTCGATGTCGGCTCATCGCATCCTGGGGCTGTAGTCGGTCCCAAGGGTTGGGCTGTTCGCCCATTAAAGCGGTACGCGAGCTGGGTTCAGAACGTCGTGAGACAGTTCGGTCCCTATCCGTCGTGGGCGTAGGAAATTTGAGAGGAGCTGTCCTTAGTACGAGAGGACCGGGATGGACGCACCGCTGGTGTACCAGTTGTCTTGCCAAAGGCATCGCTGGGTAGCTATGTGCGGACGGGATAAGTGCTGAAAGCATCTAAGCATGAAGCCCCCCTCAAGATGAGATTTCCCATTCTAAGATCCCTTGAAGATGACAAGGTAGATAGGTTCGAGGTGGAAGCGTGGTGACACGTGGAGCTGACGAATACTAATCGATCGAAGACTTAACCAAGAAAAGTGGAGGCGGCTTGGTCAGCCTCGACCAGCATAAGACAAAACGACCGTGTGGCGTTCTTTGCCACAAGGGCGGATTGACTTATGACCTCGAGAGGCTAGCCGCCGGAACTGGACAAAAAGTCGACGCACAAACATCTAGTTGTTGTATTATCGTTATCTAGTTTTGAGGGAACAATCCCTAATATGTAAAATTGTATAGTTTGGTGACGATGGCGAAGAGGTCACACCCGTTCCCATCCCGAACACGGAAGTTAAGCTCTTCAGCGCCGATGGTAGTTGGGGCATTGCCCCTGTGAGAGTAGGACGTCGCCAAGCGCGCATAAAGCGAGTAGCCAATAGGTTACTCGTTTTTTGTTATGTTTTTAGAAGAATTTTGACCGTAAGGTCGAATGAAAAGATAAGAAATACATACATACATATAAGTGAGTGATGTGAGGAGCAAGAAGTGCTTTTAACGTCATTGTAATAAGAGTGTTAGAGTCTCTCGACAAAAGTAGTAGAAAAAGCTAGGTACTTACCTTTTTCGGCATGTACCTAGCTTAAGGATAATTTATAATAATTCTGTAGCTTTAGCGTTAGATACTACTTGCTCAGGGTTTTTACATCCAGGAATGACACTTGTTACAGCCGGATGCTTAAGGCACCATGCTAGAGCCCAGGAAGCCATAGATACGCCAACTGTCACTTCATTTCGCTTGATTTCCTCAACTAATCTTAGTTTGCGGTCGCGCTCCTCTTGCTCATGTCGAGAACGTACATCACCTGTCTCGAAAGTGGCGCCAGGGTTATACTTTCCGCTCAAATAACCACTTGCTAATGGTACGCGCGCTAAAACGCCCAGATTTTGACGCTCACATGATTGAAATACTTCCTTTTCAGGTTTTCGATCTAGTCTATTATATACGACTTGAATCACTTCTGCTCCTACTTCAGACGCTTTATCAGTTTGATAAATAAAATCATTGCCTGCAAGTGATATACCTAAATGGCGGATTTTGCCGGCTTGCTTTTGCTTATCTAACATAGTCCATAACTCATCATTTATAAATTCTTCATCTGTACATGAATGAGCTTGATACACATCAATATAATCAGTTTGCAGAGCCTTTAAAGATTGATCTAACTGTACAAGGACATCATCAGCGCTCCAATGTCTCGTACGATCGAAATTCCCATGAAAGTGATGACCAAATTTTGTCGCCACGATCCAATTTTCACGTTTATGTCTTGCTAAATAATCTCCAATAAATCTTTCTGAAAGGTGGTCGCCATAACATTCAGCCGTATCTAATAAATTTATTCCATGCTCTTGGGCCTTGTTCAGTATTTGATCAACTTGATCTTGTGTAAAATCCATCCCCCACTCGCCACCAAATTGCCAAGTACCAACACCTACAACAGATACATCTAAATTCGTTTTACCTAATTTTCGGTATTTCACTATAATCACCTCATACAAGTATTTCGAGTCTGATTCCCGAATATCCTTCTGTAACTTTTTACTCAAGAAATATTATGTGTGATAGCAGAAGCCTGTAGTCCCTATATAAAAACAAAAAGTTATTAAGTATTATTTAGAAATCTAACGACGAGTATAATAAAATTATATTTAATCATTAATTCATTTCAGAGGAGTGAAAAACACATGCATATTATCCATGCACATATTAAGGTGAAATCTAGTGAACGAGAAACGTTTTTGGATCTGACAAAGAGCTTAATCTCGGGTTCTCAAGCAGAACCAGGTAATATTAGTTATCAACTTTTCCAGGATACAAATGATATTAATACTTTCATAATGGTGGAAGAATGGAAGGATCTAGATGCAATTCATTATCATAACCAAACAGGTCATTTTATAGAGTTTGGAAAAAAAGCAATAGATATATTGGCTTCTCCTGTTGTTGTAAAGACGTTTGAAGTTAAGGAGATCCTCTAGGTTATTAAATGACATAGTATGGTAAAACATTTTCCCCAAAAATGTAGAAGAATATGGTAGGTAACCATAGAAACTGATAAGATGAGAGTGAAATATTAATTAACAATTTTCTTTAAAAAGGAGTAGCGGTAATGATAAAAAGGCTACCTACTATATTTCTATCACTTTGTTTAACTGTGCTGCTGTATATTCTCTTTTTTATACTAATATCCATAGGAGGAGGAAATGAGGCAAGTGATCCAAACATGGCTTTAGGTGCATTTGTGGCGATGACCTTCTTTGTCCATTTCCCATTAGCTTGGTTTATATGTAATACCATATTAAAAAAATATAATAAAAAGGCAACTACAATGCATGATCAGAAGTAGCATAAATGACATTCTACTTCCATGGTTATTTAAAACTGCATTTACTCGAACATAAAAAAACGATATACGTTAAGGTATTAGAATTTTTAAAAATATAGTAGTACCGCAAGATGAATGAAATGAAAATTAAGCAATAATAAGATAGGAGTACATCAATATGAAAGAAAAAAGCATATATTTGGGCGTTGGTTTTGTAATTGGGTTAGCGGTTGGCTTATTAAGCCTATCAAAAATTAGTGTGACAAATGTCGGGAATATCGACCGAATTGCCATTACAGTAAATAATAATGAGAAGAACTCACCAACAAACAACCACGAATAGCTTTCTGTTTAGACCATCCACATGAATGTAAAAGATAATTTTCGATACTCTCCTTATTTAGCTACTGTATAGATATCTTTTTATGAGTGACTAGCTTCTACGACAATTGTTGAAAAATTCTGTTCGCTCATAGACGAAACTATTATAAATCGATATGATAGGATTATAAAGAACTGGACAGTGTGAGGATGATGAATATGAGCTCTGATAGTATCCATATGATAAAGCAAAATAATCCACCTCCATGTAATACTGCAACCATTAGTTTCAATCAAATTAAGGTGCAAGAGAATATTGTGCTCAGTCGAAAAGAGTACGTTACTATCATTAATTATTCTTTAGATTTTTTTGCAGTGCTAATAGATGATAAGTTTGCAGTTATGAACGAATCAGCTCTTGAGTTGTTCGGTGAATCTTCAAAAGAAGGTGTAATTGGCCAGAGTATATTGGCGTATATACACGAGGACTTCCAAGACTCGTATATAGAACAAACTCGACATTTACAGTTGTTAGGGAACAGAAAAGTTTTAAAAGATTATGTAATTAATAGAGCCGATAACAGATCCATATACGTTGATCTATTCATACGCATGATTGAATGTGACGGTGCTAAGGCAATTGAAGTCATGATGAGAGATGTAACACTTAAGAAGAATATGGAGAATGACATCACAGGTAGTGAACTACGCTATCGAAAGCTCGTCGATAACTTAGAGGATTTTATCGGAATCGTCGATATTAAAGGGAAATGCATGTATATAAACAAAGCCGGTTCCATAATGCTTGGTGGTACAAAGCCAAGTGAGCTTATTGGACAAACTATTTGTGCTTATTTTCACGAGGATTATCAAGATGCTTGTAAAAGGAGAATAAGAAAGGCAATACTTGATAAGGAACCTTATCCAAAAGTGGAAAAGATTCTCATCACAAAAACGGGTAAGTGGAAAATTGCAGAAGTATTATCGTACCCAATAGAATTTAATGGTCAAACAGCTTGTCAATTTATTATTCGTGATATTACAAAACGAAAAAATGCAGAAAGACAGTTAGAAAGTGCAAAGATCAAATATGAAAGATTAATTGAATCATCTACGAATGGTATTGCCATAATTCAAGACAATCAATGTAAATTTGTGAATGAAGCAGCTCGAAATTTATTTGAAGCGAAAACAAAAGAGCAATTACTAGGGAAAGGCTTTTATAAAACTCTCGATGATGAGTTTAATCAAGATTGTAAAAAGCTTATAGAAAGTGGGGGCGTCACAAGTAAGTCTGAGCGAATTTTGACAACGCTAGCTGGAAAAGAGCTTCATACAGAAGTGATTGTTATTTCAACAACCTTTGAAGAACGACCAGCTATTCAGCTTATTATTCGTGATGTCACTGAGCAAAAGCAAGCGCAGCATTTAATGGTACAAGCTGAAAAAATGAACATTGTCGGACAACTTGCTGCTGGTATAGCACATGAGATTCGAAATCCTCTTACATCTTTAAAAGGATTTGTGCAATTATTCCGTTCTGGCACAATGATAAATGACGAATTTCTAGATATTATGGAAGCAGAACTTGAACGAATAGATATAATTTCTAGTGAGTTTTTGAGCTTGGCGAAGCCTGGTACGCAACGATTCGCCCCTACTAATCTTCTAGATATACTCGAGGATGTGGTTGCACTTTTAGATACAGAAGCATTTAAGTATTCTGTCACGATACAGAAGAAGTTCAGATTTAATGAAATCGTAGTTTTTGGTTTAGAAACGCAATTGAAACAAGTGTTTATTAATTTAATAAAAAATGCTATTGAAGGAATGCCAGAAGGAGGAATCATTGAAGTTAAAGCTAATATTGTGCAAGAGGAAGTCCAAGTCTCTATTAAAGATCAAGGCGTGGGAATGACAAAGAGTCAATTAGTTAGACTTGGAGAGCCTTTCTATACTACAAAAGAAAAGGGAACCGGATTAGGACTTATGGTTTCGTATTCTATTGTGAAAAATCACAAGGGAAAAATTGAGGTCAAAAGTAAGCCTAAGAAGGGAACGACATTTACTGTTATGCTTCCGTTACATACATCAACAATTGAGGATTGATGAATAAAAAGCTACTTAGCAAACACGAGCGATAGCTATATATCACTCGTGTTTATTCATTATAAGAGGTCAACCATTAGCCAATCTGTTACATAAGTAAGAGAATCACATGTCACAAAATATTTGAATATCGTTTTTGGATTCTGCATTCGATTTAGTTATAGTTGGATTACTGTCAGTTATTGCGTTAAAAGGTTTAACATGAATCTTAATTGTCAGTAGTATGGTGGCGTTAATTGGTACAATAACGCCCATACAAAAAAGGTAACAATATTCCTTTCCACTGCACAATAAATATTTTATGTGTCTGCCCTCAAATGAGAGTAGGCACTTTTTTGTGATTAATCAGCAGTAAGAATAGTGATAACCATAAAGGGTACGATAAGAATAGGAGGGATAATTTATGGAACAACACAGAGCTGGTTTTTGGATTAGATTTATCGCCTTTTTTATTGATAGCATTATTTTAGGTATTGTTCAATATATTGTTGGGTTTATCATTCCAGTATACGACATGACAGCTACGTCCATTATTAGTTTGATTATAACTTTTCTTTATTTTGTATGGTTTCAATCAGCTAATAACGGACAAACTCTCGGCAAAAAAATTACCGGTATTCGCGTAGCTAACTTAGATGGTGGTCGTGTTTCAATTGGTAAAATGCTTTTGCGAGAAATGATTGGAAAAATTCTCTCTTCGTTAATTTTATTCATTGGCTATCTTATAGCAGCTGGTAAACAAAAAAGAGCGTTGCACGACTACATTGCGCAAACAATTGTAATTCGAGCTGAGTAAATTAGACCCTTTCTCATGTGCGTGAGAGAGGTTTTTTAATAAGGAGTGTGTGCTAATGGAAAAGCCCTTACTTGTTCATCGACATGAAAATTTACTGTATGGACTATGTATTATAACAAGTATTTCAATTGCGATATACTTATTAATTTCAATAGTTGGTGCGCTAATTTTCATTATAGTTGGTGTGTTTACTTTATTTTCGCATGCTATATCTATGTCTCATATTCAAGTAAATGGTGTTCGTATTACGGAAAATCAATTTCCAGAATTATACAATAAAGTCCAAGAGCTTTGTAGCAATATGGAAATATCAAAAATACCTGAAGTATATGTAATTGAATCAGGTGGATTGCTAAATGCTTTTGCTACAAAAGTGTTTGGTTTATTTGGGAAAAATATAGTTGTTTTGTATTCCGATTTTGTGGAAGCATCCATGGAAAATGAAGGACAAGAAATTAATTATGTGATTGCTCATGAGCTTGCTCATATAAAAAGAAATCACATTACAAAAGCTCTACTTGTTTTTCCTGCCATGTGGGTGCCCTTTATCGGAGTAAGTTATTCAAGAATGGCTGAATACACATGTGATCGTATGGCTGCTTATTATACGGACAGTTCTGAAGAAGCTATAAATGGATTACTTATGTTAGCAGCTGGCAGACGTCTGTACAAAAAGGTAAGACTACCTGCTTACCAAGAACAGTATAACGATAAAAAAGGAATATTTATCACATTGATGGAACTTCTTTCAACCCATCCACCGATACCGAAACGAATACATGAAATTGAAACGTTGATGTACGGAAGTCCGCGTGTAGCTCTTATTAAAAGAGGAAAACAATCAATAGCGATTATGTTGATCGTCTTTTTACTGTTTCCGATTGTTGTGGCAGGGGGTACATTCCTTAGTATTCTTGCATTGGATAAGATAAACCTGTTTGATGAATTTCCGTATGAAAGTGAATATACGCCATTAATGGAAGCTTCTTTAAATGGAGATGTAGAAGCAGTCAATGAGTTGCTTAACGAGGGCGAAAATCCAAATGAGATGAACGAATATGGTGAAAGCCCACTTCTTATTGCAGTAGTCAATGAACATATAGAGGTGATAAACACTTTATTAAAAAACGGAGCGGATCCAAATTTTCAAGATACAGAGGGCTGGACACCCCTTATGTCTGCGGTTATGACAGAAAATTTACAAGTAGGCGAAATACTTCTTGAAGCAGGAGCTAATCCACTACTTGTAGACCAATATGAAATGACAGCAATTGACTATGCTAAGGATATTGGTAGTAGTGAGTATTTACAATTAATGAATGCTTATATTGAAAAATAAATGGGAAGGTGCATAACCATTTGGATAGTCTGACAACTCAATGAGAAGAGATAAAATCATAGCTCATTTAAAAAATAAAACACCCTAACGTAGAGTATGTAATACGTCAGGGTGTAGTTATTATTTTGTTTCGTAATAGTCCTGAATAGCTTTTGCCTTTTTTACAACTTCAGAAACTTGTTCAGCTACATTTTGTCCATCTTCATTTAGGGAATCAACAGTAGCACTAATTTCTTCTGTACTTGCACTTGCTTGGTCAATGATAGCAGCAAGCTCTGTTGTAGCGCGGTCAACATCGTTCGTTTGCTCGGTTACATTTTTTGATAGGATATCTAACGTGTCTGCACGTTCTGTAACATTTTTAATGTTTTTAGCTAAGTCTTTGAATACGTGTGATACTTCGTCCGTAGAAGAAAGGTTTAGAGTAAGTGTACTTTCACTTTCATTCATATCATTAAGAGCAAGTGTATTACTGTTGTTCACTTCTTCTAAGTTTTTTGTAATTTTTTGTGTAATAGTACTAGTTGTTTCAGCTAAGTTACGAATCTCTCCAGCTACAACCGAGAAGCCTCTACCAGCTTCACCTGCTCGTGCCGCTTCAATGGAAGCATTCAATGCCAACAGATTAGTCTGTTCTGTAATTTGCTTAATGTCAACAGCAAACGAATTCGTTTCTTCAATTTTCTTTGTTAATACATCAAAGTTTTGCTTCAATCCTGAAACAACGGAACGCAACGTCTGTGTATTTTGGATAAGTGTAGCTAATTTATCTTCACCTAGTGAAACTAACTCATTAGAGTGCTCTGATTTACTTAACAAATCCTTTGATACATCGCGTAGCTTGGACATTGTTTCTATCGTGTTTGTTGTATTGGTTTTTACAGCATTTATTTCTTCACTCTGCACTTGGCTACCTGATGCTATTTCTTGTATCGCACTGGCCATTTCATTTTGAGAGGAGGCTGTTGACTGAATATATTTTTCAATTTGAACAATATTTTCAATGATGCCGTTAAACTGCTGTTGTAGCTGCTCTTTTTCAAGCTGCTTTTCATTTGCCTCTGCTTCCGCTGCTGTCAGAAATCCTTCGACTTGTTTTGATTTTTTGTGGCTTTGGAAGATAACAACACCAAGTAACAAATTCATAAGAACATATAATAGGACAGCATACTGGAATGCGCCAGCAACGATAACTGCCTGTTCTCCAGTTGCGTATGTTTTATTTAAAATCAGTAGAATAAATCCTAAAATGCTTCCAACTATAAATACATTTCGGTGTAATGATATAGATGCAAAGACTAGTAAAAATAATACGATAAGTGTGATATTAATATTACCACCGGACGTTAATATACTATATGTAGTGAACGCACTTAAAATAATAACACTGGCATACGGATATACAATATGTTTTTTTAATACTAAATCACTTGTGATAAAAAAAACAATTAGTAACGCTAGTTCTATTCCATATAACATAATGTTTTTGCTGTCTTTATTCACAAAAGACATTATTAAGCCAAGTAGCACAGTAATAAAAGAAACGCCAAACAATATTTTGTTTTTAGTTTTTTGTTCTTGAAGAACAAAGTCGTTTATAGTCAAACTATCCACCCCGATTTTTGTCGAATTTTGCATTATACAATTCAGTATAAGATTTTTATAGTTTTTTAGCAATGATATAAAACTAAAAAAGATAAATACATTATATGGTATATGATTATGAAGTATTTCCGATACCTGTTCTTGTTTAATGTGAGTCTTTTGAGTGAGAGTAAAAGAGAAGTTCATTAAGTATGTTGGAAGTCGACTTAATTAAGTGAGGTGTCGAAAATTTTTAGATTGGAGGGACATTCTTTTCTTTTAAACTACGCTTTGCCTTAATAAAAAAGAACAGAATGAATGAACATTCTGCTCTAACGTGATTTAACAGTCTTCACCTTTATGATGATGAAGTGGTGGTGGTATTAACCATCCTTTTTCTTTGTTGAGTCTAAGAACTTTAGCTCCGAGTGTAGCTTTTTGCACATGAAACTGTCCGAATAACATAGCGATGTCTTCTCGAATTGATTGCCCCATGATTTGACTGCATGCTACTAATCCTGCGGCAATATCTTTGGATAAAGAAGCAGCTATTTCTTGATCTTGAAACCTTGCCCCTGTTGGAATGTCCTCTAAGCAAGCTTTAGGTCTGTCGGGTGGGGTTGGAGGTAAACCAATACCATTTTCTTTTAATATAGCCTCAATCTGCTTTATTTCTTGCTGACCACCTTGAATCGCCTCTTCAAGTATTCTTTGTAAATCTTCATCACCTGCATGATTTAACTGAGTTTGATACCCAGCAACCATCCCTTTAGCTGTTAGAAGAAAAGACCAAGCTCCAAATACCTCTCCATAATGCATAGGTTCATTTGTTGGATTTCCACTTAAAATACCCATAAAAGCACTCCTTATTGTTTGTTGTAAGTTCATATATCTTCTCCTTAAACAACAAACTACAAGTAAAGTATCTCAAATCAGGATAAAAAGTATGCAAAAGAAAAGAAATGAACAAGCAACACTTAAACCGACTAAACGTTAAACTTTAAAGCAAGAATTAGCGACACTATAAATTCTGTTAATATAAAAATGGATATTTTATACAACTTTTTGATGTTTTTATGACATTTCATTTTTAGGGAATAATATGTTTGATTTAAGTCACAGTGATTCAAAAACTTCTATGCTATTCTTAATCTACATTAACTATCAAAATTGCTGGAGGGATATAGATGAGCTGTGGATGTTCTTCAAGATTAAAAGATGGAAAAGACATAGTAGATCATGTGAAAAATAAAGGAAAAGAAAACTTTGCACCAAAAGTGGCACACGAAATAAAATGTGAGTGCGGTGAGAGTTTTACAATGGTAACAGTTGTTATGAATTGTCCAAAATGCGAAATGACGTATGCTGTTACTCCGTGTGGGTCAGATGATATAAGTAAAATCAAACCAGCGGGCATTAAATACGCATAATAATTTACTTTTTAAAGGCAGTAGAGGTATGTATACTCTACTGTCTTTTTGTTTATCTATAGGAATATTGCTCACCTCTAACCACTGGAATCTTTTCTGTTTTGTAATAGGCTATACAAAATAACCTCTCGGGGAGAGCGATATGACCAAGAATTATGTTTAGGCAATTAAAAAACAAGCTTTAGGAAAGAAATAGGTTTATGTAACCGCTAATGATAACTAAGTTCAAAAATTACATATCATTAAATTTACTTGTTGCGTAAAAAAACGTAAACACTTCGGAATTGCAAAAAAATTTATAGGATAATCTTTTAGTAGATAAAAAGTACTACTGTGTGTATAATATGGGTATTAAGTATTAGTACTATAATACTATTTTATAGAGAATTTTTAGTAATATAGTCCTATTATAAAAAATACAAGAAGGTTGTGTGAACATGAAGCTACGATATAAATTGATTGCTATGATGTTAGTCTTATTGATTATTCCCAGTGTCGTGATTGGAGGAATGGGTTACATAGTTGCGACAAATAATCTGGATGAACTTGGGAGAAAAATTTTACAAAATGGTGTGGAATCAAGTCTTCAAGTAATAGATTCTTTGCATATGCAAGTTCAAGATGGGGCTTTGACATTAGAAGAGGCACAAGAAAATGCAAAGGTATATTTGATAGGTAAGTTAAATGAGGACGGTAGCAGAATTATATCAAATCCAGTTGATTTGGGTGAAAATGGCTATTTTTTTGTACATGATAACAAAGGAAATGAAGTCGCTCATCCCTTTATGGAGGGACAGAATGTATGGGATGTGAAGGACGAAGACGGCATATATTTTGTGCAGGAGCAGATTAAAGAGGCACAGAACGGAGGGGGATTTGCAACTTATAAATGGGCCTTACCGAACAAACCTAAAGTGATCGCTGAAAAGATAACATACAGTAAGCTAGACCCACATTGGGGTTGGGTGATAACAGCTGGGACGTATAAGCAAGACTTTAACGATGGTGCGAATGAAGTGCTATTATTTTTGAGTATCACGCTAGTCATTGCCATCCTAGTAGGAGGCGTTGTAGCGTTTTTCTTCGCTGAACGAATCGCAAAACCAATAAATCTTGTTTCAAACCATATGGAGAAAGTAGCTTCTGGTGACATATCAACTGATATAGATTTGATCAATAGAAAGGATGAAATTGGACAACTTATAAACAGATTTCATTCGATGGTTCTTCAATTAAGAGGTTTGATTGGTAAAGTGCAAGGCTCTATAGGTAATATTACAGCAACTTCCCAAAATTTAAGCGCTGTTGCTGAAGAAACAACCGCATCAAACGAAGACATAAGTAAAGCAATTGATGACATTTCAAAAGGAATGCTTCAACAGGCAAGTGATACAGATGATACGAATCGAAGTGCGATGGAATTAGCCGAGCATATAACTCTATTATCAGAAAAAACAGAGCAAATGCGATTGGGATCAAGAGATGTTGAATCATCAAGTATGAATGGGAAAGAAAGTATTGATGTGTTACGAGTGAAATCGCAACAAACGACACAATCAGCTCAGTTAGCACGACAAGTGATGGAGGACTTAACAAGTAGAGTAAGAGAAATCGAAGGTATCGTGGCTTCTATTGACCAGATTTCTAGTCAAACGAACCTCCTGGCGTTAAATGCATCAATTGAGGCTGCACGTGCTGGTGAACATGGAAAAGGCTTTGCTGTTGTTGCTAGTGAAGTGCGTAAGCTAGCAGAGGAAACATCAAGGGCAACTGAACAAGTTAGACATACTTTAAGTAATATCATAGATGAAACGGTGAAAGTTAATGCGGAGATGGATAAAACAAAACTGCTAACAGAAGAACAAATGGGTGCAGTAGGACAAACAGAGAATGCTTTTGATGTAATTGCAAATTCAATACAGTATATTGGTGAAATTATAAAAGAAGTGGATGGAAACATTCAACAAACAGTGATATCACAGGATAAAGTGGTAAGTGCCATTGAAAGTATTGCGTCAGTAAGTGAAGAAGCAGCGGCTTCATCCCATCAAATGAACTCTAGTATAGAAGAACAATTACGAGCGTTTGGTATTGTGTCAGAGTCAGCGACTGAGTTGAATGAATTAATTGCTGATTTGCAAGGTGAAATGAAGAAGTTTGTATTGTAATGCGATGATTGTGTAAAAAGGGAGGAGGAGTTAAATGAATAAATATGTTGTCATTAAAGTAGGAAATGAGGAGTATGGACTTTCTATTGACTATGTAACAAATATAGAAAAATATAAAAGTGTAACACCTATTCCTCACGCACCCTCCTACATGTTAGGAATGGTGGACATTCGTGAGGAAGTTATACCGGTGTTAGATGCGAAGCAAATACTCTTTGAACAAAAGACTTTACATAGTGGAGAAAGATTTCTAATTATCCTGAAAATTGATAACAAGTCTCTCTCTCTGCTTGTTGAAGAAGCTAAGAATATTCTAGATGTGACTGACGATATGATTAAACCATTTGTGTCAGTCTCAAATCAATCTTCGTTTCTTAAAGGGATAGTGAATGTAGACGAAAAGTTAATCACATTAATAGATTTCCGTGACGTATTGCAATCACTAGATAATTTACCTGATATTCAAAAAGTATTAGAAAAACGAACTAGTATGCAGTAAATTTGATAAATGAATAAAGAAAAATCTAGTCATAAAAAGTCGGTACGAGATACCGACTTTTTTCGCTTATGAAAATAACAATCATGTTTAATTAAAATCTGTATAAAGTACTTTGCATTGCGACGCCATTGAAAGAAAAAATTGAAATATGAACGTCAAACTATCTGAATTTGTTGTGCTCTAGTCCAGGAGATAAAGATAATACTTATTAAAAAAGGTCAATGAAAATCATGGTAATATCATCTGTTTGTTCTTGATGTTTAGTTGATTGAAAATAAGCTTCCATGTTACGTCTAGTAAAGGAGCCTTCCTTGGCCCAGTTAGTAAATTTTTTCGTACTATAATCTTTTGATATGCTCATATGGTCCATCAGACCATCGGTATATAAAAAAATTGAAGAATTAGGTTCATATGAAACAAAATAACTTTCTACACTTGGAAGATTTGATAGCATCCCAATAGGAATCGTTCCATCGGATAACAATTGTAGATCATTCTGATTATTTATTAGAATACCGTGGGGATGTCCGCAATTAATATACTCAATTGTTTTCGATTCCATATCAATGAGAAGAATAAGGGCCGTGAAATAGGTTCTGGCATTATCTTTATAAAGAGAATCTACGTGTTTATTAAGCTGTTTAACTATTAGCGGCAACTCAACTGTGTGCTCTAGAATGCTTCTAAAGCTTGATACTGTTTGCATACTTAATAAAGACGCTGAAATTCCATGGCTAACAATATCAAATATAGCCACAACATATTGGTGATCACTAATCTTCTGCCAGTGGTAAATATCTCCTGAGAGCTCTTTGCATGGTTTATAAAGTGCAGAAATTCGAATTATATCCAAGTTCACTTCAGAAGGTAAAATATCTAACTGTATACTTTTAGCAAGTGCTAATTCATTTTTCATTTTTATTTCGAATTCTTTTTTCTCTGTTATATCAATATGCTGTATAATCATCCCTTTAAAAAAACCTGAATCAAGTTTATATTCAATAGGATTTACATGCATTAAGAACCATCGTTGTTGTTTATCTGTTGGACAAGGGTATTCAAGGGTATACTCTTCGCTTTGTCCCAATAGAACTTTCTCTAGTTCTCTATAAACTTCTTGTGCGGAACTGTTTTTACAAATCTCTAGATAGTTTACACCAACTCCACAAGTAGATGGAGTTCCACCATTCTTCTCTGTAAACATATCCCATGCTTTATTCGTCAAAATTATAGTTCCTGTATGGTCAAGAATTGCTACTTGACGCGTCATTGTATCAATGATGGGCTTATTAAAAGAAAGGATTTGCTGTAAATATAACGGTGTTTGTACTTTTTGCATACATAAAACTCCATAGTGAATGACTTTACTTTATTATAAAAGCAAATATCTTAGTAATGAAATAGGAAAGCTTAATCATTTTATAATTAACACTGAGTGGACACAGTTTTTTCACAAAATAGATAGTGTGATAAAAATTTATTTAATTTTTCTAGAGAAATTGTTGCTCCGAGGAATTCACCTAATATATTATTTTCACGATACTAAAGGCGTTACACAGCTTAAAGTATAACTATAGCAAGAGTTAAATAATCAATAAACGTACTATTGGTAATGTTTGGTGAAAATTAAATTGAGTGCTTATACAGAAGCCTAGTCTCTATAGCGGGGTATCTCAAATGTTACAAGTAAATCAATTCCGAAAGGATCTATGAAATTGTTATCAAACGTATAAATATAAACGAGCGAGGGACTTTACCTCGCTCGTTTCCCTAATATAACAGAGCATCTGCTTTAACAATTTCTACTGTTAAACATTCATTTGCTGCTAAATCTATCTCATACGGTGTTACTTTCTGGCCTTCTTCATCACGAATAATTCGAATTTCCGGACGCCCAGCACTACGGAAATTATACTTGGAAACAATACCAGTACGGCCGTCGTTAAGCATAACGGTTAACCCTTGCGGATATATCGCAATGCACTTTCTGAATAATTGCACTTGTTTTTTATCAAATTGAGTAGCACTTCCTGCATACAAGTATTCAAGAGCATTATGTGGCAGCATCGCTTGCCGGTGAGGGTGATGATTTGTTAAAGCTTCAAATACATTTACAACGCTTAGCAGCTTGGCATAAGGATGAATGTCATCTGCCTTAAGACCTCGCGGATATCCTGTTCCATCTATTCGTTCATGATGCTGCAATGCACAGTGAGCAACCGGAAGGGGAACTTCATGAACCTTTCGGAGCACATCAAAGCCAAGCTCTGTGTGTGATTGAACATATGCAAACTCACGATCAGTTAGTTCGCCTGGTTTATTCAAAATTTCTGGTGATATAAACATAGTGCCTATGTCATGGAGCATCGCACCTAGACCTACCTCTTCGATTTTTTTTAGAGGCAAGCCGTTCTCTATCGCTAACTGACAAGCATAAATAGAAACATTTAAACTATGAGTATACACAAAGTTATCATGTATTTTCGTTGAAGCTAGAAGTTGAAGTGCCGCTGGCGCTCCTTTAAGACATTGCGTGATATCTCGAAAGATTTTTTGAAAGCTACGAATGGCGCGAGAAGTTTTCATCATACCTTGGATTTGTGGAGCATGAGGAGATGTTAATCCTGCAATTGTCGTAAGTCCTTCTGTAATGACATGAACCGCTTCAACTCGTAGCTCCTCGGGAATAGAATCTATAATATCGATACCTTCCGAATCATCATCTTCAATATAAATTGTAAAAACCTGAAGCTTCTTTAACCGGGCAATATGCTGTTCGGTTAATTGTGTACCGGCTGCTAATAACACAGAACCATTTTCATGGGAAATAGATTTTGCTAGTGAAATACCTGCTTGACATCGGTCTACAGTAACTAAACGCATTTTACTCTCTCCTACACTTCAACTCTATGAATACTATTTAAAAAATAATGCTATTACTTTTACTGTACAACTAATTTATTTCAAAGGGAATACGTAGTTATTGTATTATTTTTGAACATTAAATGCTGGATTTATACACATTCATTACTTAACAGAAGGTGTCAGTTCTAACAAGAAATCCAATCCACTCGTATTTATAAGCACCCGATTGTCGCCTTGTCTTCCCGTATAATGTTTTGAAATTGTCTTGCCTACTATAAACTCTCTTTGTATGTCAGCACCCTCAACATATAAATATATTGTCTCTCCATCACGCTCAATCTTACATGATTGCAGCTCATATGTTTTTTTTACCTTAAAACTCCCACCATGGCTGACCTTTCCCGTTCGAAGGAAGACATGTTTCCCAATAAACATATCAAGGTCTTCCATTAGTTTTTTTGCCTTTTCCTTTCCACCAATGCCTCTTATACCATCAACGATTAATACTGCTGTATCTATAAAAAAGCGCAAATCAAAAATTTCATAAGGCATGAGAGAATCTCCTTGAATATTAATTTGGTATAAAACAGCAGACAAAACAAACTAACCCCTTTTGTCTGCCAAATAATTCTTTTTTTTAAAGTATTACTGATCTGTTCTTTTTCCAGGTTCGTCCGTGCCACCTGTGTCGTTACCCGTTGTGGCTGTATAGCCAACTCGATAAGAATAATCTTTTTTCTGTTTAAGTGCATTTGGCATTTTGTATTGCTCATTGTTACTTTGGAATCCACCAGATTCGGACATACATACTGCTCCTTTCACTAAAAAGACTTTATTTTATCCTAACACTTATATAATTAGCCAAATATGTAGCAAATATTAAGGCAGCATGGGGACGGTTCTTATGCTGCCATATCTAGAAAACTAACTGTAGCTAGAAAACCAAATGTAGCTATAATGAGTATTTTAAATATGGAAATTATATACAAAATAATTGTGGTATTATTAAAACAGATATCTATTGGTGTTAATGTAAAAAAGGAGTGGGAATGTTGAAGAAAATGTACCTATTGTTGTTACTTCTACTTGTTAGCTTTACAGGTTGTAGCACGGAATCAACACTTGAACAAGTTTCCCATGAAGATAATAACAAACTACAGAGTGAAGTTCTAGAGGCGGATAACGATGATTTAGTTAAAACTGTACAAGAAAAAATGCAACTGAATTTAACAAAGGAAAATGTTACGGACCTTTTAGGGAATCAGTATCAAAAAATTAAATCGTCTTATGATGATAGTGACATGTGGCGTTACGATATTGGGACAAAAGAGGGGTATCAGTCACCTGATGATGAATATGATACAGGTGATATACAAGGATTGCAAAATGGCTCCATTCAAGCGCAATTATTTATTAGTTGGAATGAAGAAAACCGAGTAAGAAATTATTCAATAATTTACTATGATAGTAATGATAGCAAGGTGTATGACTATCGTGTGTTTTCAGATGGAGGGGAGCGGGTACAAGCATTAACGAATTAAACATGTTCGTAGGATAAACATGCAATGTTAATGTGATGTTCTTTTCTGCTGCACCATTACACAGGACAAACAGGAGAGTCGTCTCCTTTTTTATGTTCGCCGCCTGTCTTTAGAAAAAATTTTCCTACTGTTAATGCTATTGTAATTTAGTACAATTATAGTATTGATCAGACTAGGAGTGGTTCATAAATGGATCATATGAAAAAACTATTAGCGACGTATTCTAAGAAAACAATAAGTTTATCAGAGCTTGAAGGACTGCTTAAGCCTTTCGTACATACATATGAACAATGAAGTGATGAAGGTGAACTGTCGAAAAGTTACAAACGATAATAAAGTCACAACACGCTCTTATTCGTGGGAGCAAAGTAACGTGTGGTCTGGCGGGGAAAAGTGGAGCAAAAATATGACACTGTTTTTAGGTATCCTTAATTATATTGCTGAGAAAAAACAGCACATTCAGCAAAATATGAAAAGGCATCACGCTGTCATTATTGATAATCCATTTGGAAAAGCGTCAAGTGACCACGTCTTAAGTCCCGTGTTCTTTATCGCTGAACAGCTAGGCTTCCAAATAATAGCGTTAACAGCCCATGCAGAAGGAAAGTTTCTTCAAGATTACTTCCCAGTCATCTATAGCTGCCGCTTACGAGCATCAACTGACGCTAACAAAAAGGTTATGACGAAAGAAAAATGGCTCCATCATGCTTTCTTCCAAGATCATGAACCGAAAAGTATGGAGCGTCTTGGAGAAACGGAGCAAATGGGGTTGTTTGACTTTTAAAAATAAGTATTTTTGTATTCAGTATGGTTATAAAGTGTCTGTCCGTAACTAAGGGCGGGCACCTTTTGTGGCTTAATAGAGTAACGAGTAGAGCGTTCCTTGTATTGAGGAATGCTCTTTTGTTGCTTCAAATTATAATAATGTGTTTTTTAGCAATGAAAATAGATTGAGAATTAATAAAAATTTATTGAAAAACAATAAATAATCAATTAAACTAAATATTAACAATGAAGTAAATGAGGTGCTTATATGAAACATGGAACAACGCTCTTTTTAAAGTTAGCTGTTATTCTTTTAGGAATTCCAGTTCTTGCTTTGTGTATATTTTTGGTGCCTGAGATAGCAAAGTATATGGCAGAATTATATCCTGAAATTCCTTTTATGCCATATCTCGTTCTAATTGGTTTGTATGCAACTGCGATACCGTTTTATTTTGCTTTGTATCAAGCTTTTATACTTTTAAACTATATTGACATGAACAAAGCGTTCTCGGAAACATCTGTAAAAGCTTTAAAGACAATAAAATACTGTGCTATCACAATCAGTATCTTATACGTACTAAATATGCCACTTTTTTATCTCTTCGCGGAAAAAGATGACGCCCCAGGTGTCATAATAATTGGCTTGATTATGATTTTTGCTTCAATGGTAATTGCCGTTTTTGCTGCCGTTCTACAAAGACTTTTACAAGAGGCGATTCATATAAAATCAGAAAATGATTTGACGGTTTGAGGTGATGATATGTCTATCATAATTAATATTGATATAATGCTAGCTAAAAGAAAAATGAGCGTCACAGAGCTTTCGGAGAAGGTTGGAATAACAATGGCTAATCTTTCGATATTAAAAAATGGAAAAGCAAAAGCGATCCGATTCTCAACTTTAGAGGCAATTTGTAAAGCATTAGAATGTCAGCCAGGAGATATTCTAGAATACCGAAATGAAGAAAATAACGATGATTAAAGAAGAGTTGTACAGAGACTATTGTACGTGCATAACTCAAAAGTGCTTAAGAAAGAAACCTTCGGAGGTGAAAATCTTGAGAGCATTCGAACAGCTCGTTCGTTTTGGGTGGGAGCAGGCACTATCGTGTTTGTTTCCTGTTGTTATTTTTGCGTCTTTGGCTTTTACAAAAATCTTCCCACTTCCCTTCTTACCACGATACGACTGGCTGCTCATTATTTGTCTTATGATGCAGTGGTGGATGGTACGTGCTGGGCTTGAAACACGTGATGAACTAAAGGTTATCACATTGTTTCACCTTATCGGACTTGCTCTTGAGCTTTTTAAGGTACATATGGGGTCATGGTCTTATCCAGAGGACGGATATTCGAAGATTTTCGGAGTCCCTTTGTATAGTGGGTTTATGTACGCAAGTGTGGCAAGTTATCTTTGCCAAGCTTGGAGGAGGTTAAAGGTTGATCTTGTAAATTGGCCCCCATTATTAGTAACGGTTCCTCTTGCAGCTGCGATTTATTTGAATTTTTTCACCCATCATTATTGGATTGACATCCGTTGGTGGTTATCTGGACTTGTCATAATCGTATTTTGGAAATCATGGGTTACATATGAAGTTCATGATACTCATTACCGTATGCCGCTCGTACTTTCTTTTGTGCTTATCGGGTTTTTTATATGGATAGCAGAAAATATCGCAACGTTCTTTGGAGCGTGGGAATATCCGAATCAAGCTAATGTATGGAGTCTCGTTCATCTAGGAAAGGTGAGTTCATGGCTCTTATTAGTAATAGTTAGCTTTCTAATAGTAGCAACATTAAAGAAGGTTAAGGGGAAGGAATTCATTAGAAACGAAGTGCAAGGGGTAGAAGGATAGTGACAGGTTCTTGAATTACAGCCCTATAACAACCCTAATATTTTTTTACGAAGGTATATTTTAAGATATAAACTTGTAAATGAAAGAATAGTAATATCGTTTATTACTTTTGTCACCTGAGTAACAATAAACTAATAAAATGATCGCCTTGGTAAAGGTGTTATAAAAGGAGAAAAAATGAATAAAGAAGAGCTTGGAAAGTTATATCCTATAAAAATTGTCCCTTATGATACGAGCTGGTCATCGATTTTCGAAAAGGAAAAAGAAGCTATTATTAAAATTCTTGGTTCAAAAGTTGTTTTGAGAGTAGAGCATATTGGAAGCACAGCTGTTCCGAATTTATCTGCCAAACCTACTATTGATTTGTTAGTTGAAATTTCAGAAGATACAGGTATAAAGGACTTAATTATTAGTAAAATGACAAACAATCATTATATCCATATGAAAGAGCAAGACAAGCATTTAATGTTTGTGAAAGGATATACGCCAACAGGTTTGGAACAAATTTCCTTCCATATTCATATCGGGACACAAGCACATGATTTTTTATGGGATAGAATTTGTTTTCGAGATTTTCTTCGCTTAAACCCTACAGTTGCCAATGAATATGAGCAATTGAAGTTAAATTTAGCTAAAATCTATAAACATGATAGAGAAGCATATACCGAAAGTAAAACAGAGTTTATTAGCAAAATAACAAATGTGGCGAAAGCAGATTTAAAAAAATCATAGTCATTCACTTATGTAATGAAAGGGTGCACTAATCATGTTATGATTCGTGTATCTTCTATCAAATAATTTTCCGCATCACCAGAAAACAATTAGTGTCATAACAAAGCTAACTCTTGCTACAATTAAATAGGAAAAGTGGGTACCAAAGGAGGTTGCATTCATGACGAAACCTATAATTATTTATTCTACTAACGATTGTGTAGAATGTGAATTTGTCAAAAAAATGCTACAAGAGGAAGGGATAGCATTTGTAGTTAGAAATATTTCCACTAGCGAGCAATACAAAAAAGAAGTAGAACAATACGGATTTCTCGGTGTACCTGTCATTGTTAAAGGAAACAAAGCAGTAAAAGGACTAAACCAAGAGCTAATCAATCTACTCAAGGAAGCATAGGGACGGTTCTCATGCTTCCTTTTTCTTATTTAACTAGTACCAGTTCCGCGTCATTTCTCTTGAACAAACAAGCGTGTGCGCCAAATCTTTCGCTTGACACCTTTTGCACTTTATTTAATAAAAAACATAAGGTCCGATCCAGTCCGAAATTTATCTGTAGATACGACTGTTGTACTTAGCATTGTATTTTATTGTAAAAAATATGAAACAAAGACAAACCTCTGATATAATGTAAGAAAAATGTGGAGGTTAAAATGTGGACAGTAAGATTGAACAAATCATAATGCAGCATTTAATCGGAAAATTGTCTCCCACTTTGATATATGTGTTTGGTTCTACAATCAAAGGAACCTCCCGTGCTCAAAGCGACATTGACATTGCTTTTCTAGGGAACAACATGTATGATTCTTATCAACTTTTTATAATTGGTCAGGAACTTGCTTCTAAATTAGGCCAAGAGGTAGATTTGATTGATTTGCAAAAATCAAGTACTGTTTTTCAAGCGCAAATTGTAACAACTGGTAAAATCATTTACTGTACGGATGTAAATAAAAAAGCCCAATTTGAAATGAAAACATTAAAAATGTACGCCAAATTAAATGAAGAACGGGCTCCTGTCTTAGAAAGTATTGAGGAGAGCGGGACAATATATGAAAAATGATGTTATCCTTAATAAAATAAGTATAATAGAAAGATGTTTGATTCGTATAAAAACTGAATATAATAATAGCCCAGCTAATCTCGAGAATTACACAAAACAAGATTCAATTGTTTTGAATATTCAACGAGCTTGTGAGGCGTCAATTGATCTAGTATGCATACGGTGGCTGAAAAAAAACTGGGCCTTCCTCAGAACAGTAGAGATGCGTTTTCTCTCTTGGAAAACGAAAAGATTATAACTACTGATCTTTCTAATCATATGAAAGCAATGGTAGGGTTTAGAAATATTGCTGTCCATGATTATCAAGAGATCAATTTAGTAATTTTGCAAAATATTATTGAAAAGCATTTACAAGATTTTCAGGACTTTTCTAAAGCTATTCTTTCATATTAAATCAGCAACTATCTATGCAATGTTCCCTAACATCTGCAACTACAAATATAATTAGAATATCTTCCTAATATATCAAGGCGTTTCTACCAAAGTAGAGACGCTTTTTCAAGCTAATAAGAATGATTAACATATTGATACTTTCATAACGCATAAGTGTAACTACGCCTCTGTCTTCGCCTTAAGGCTCGCCAATCCTTGCGTTTTCTTGATTACTTTCGTCTTATTATAAAAGTATGTTGTAACATTTTGATTATTTGCAATTATAAATTCAATTTATGCAACACTAGTGTTAGAATATAAAATATGTTTTCCAAAACAGTAAGTAAATTACATAATTTAATAAAAGAGGATAATTACTTATGATGTGTAAAACGAAATGGTTGCTACATATTTTTATTTTTCTAATCATGCTTAGTGTTTCACCGGAAGCTGTTCAAGGATCTACCTTACCAAAGGGTACATTTGATGCTACTAGTTGGGATTTCGAGCAGGACGGTCTTTTACGTTTACAGAGTGAATGGGAATTGTATCCGTCGCAGCTTATCGAACCAGACGCATTTGTAAATGGTACTGTTTCATCGACACCTATTTACATAACAACGCCAACAGATTTAACAAGTATTGTGCATGAGGGGGAGCGATTCCCAGCTGATGGCTACGGTACGCTTCATCTAAAAGTAAAGCTTGATCAATTGAAGGAAATTTACGGATTAAAAAATTTGTATATGTCTTCATCTTATAAAGTTTGGGTAAATGGAGAGTTGTTACAAACAGCTGGACAAGTAGCTAGAACTAAGGAAAACTATAAGCCATCGTATATGCCGATGGTAGCGATGTTTAAAACAGACGAAGAGATAATTGATATCGTCGTTCACATCTCTAACTTTCATCACCGTCGTGTCAGGCTAAGTACATTTTACTTAGGAACAGCTGATGCCATCAATGATCTCACAAACAAAGGAACTGTAAAGGACAGTGTATTATTTGGTAGTCTTGTTCTCATAAGTTTATATCATTTTATTTTGTATGTGCTGAGAAGAAATGAAAAAGTGTTTTTATATTTTTCTATCATTGCAGTCGTGGTCGGGTTACGAGTGGGAATTGTAAACGAGCGATTGCTACTTACTATATTTCCAGATTTACAAGCCGAACTGATGATGAAGATTGGCTACTTACCAGACTTTATTTTGCTACCATTGTTAATTTTATATATACGAGAAATATTTCAGTCAAAAGAACTAGCATGGCCAGCCCGAATTGCTACATACGCCATACCGATTTTTACGATAGTTATTTTTGCAACGAATGTAAAAGTCTATGATTTTCTGTTTCAATATGGTTTGTGGGTTATTATTGGATTTGGGACTTTTGTCATTTACTTACTTTTTAAAAATGTATTTTTGCAAAGAAAAAGCGGCTCGTTTGTTATGATTGTCGGTGGATTGGCGGTCCTACTCACAGCCATTAATGATACGCTGCGTGAGCTTGATATTATTCATTCACAAGAAATGCTCACAACCGGCGTTTTAATTTTTATACTTTTACAGGCCTTTTACTTAGCATGGCGCTATAATGATGCGTTTAATCGTGCAGTAAGATTAGCGCAAGAAAATGAAGCTATGTATGAAGAGATACAGGTGTTAAATGAAGATTTAGAGCGAAAAATAGAACTGAGAACTTTAGAATTAACACATGCAAATGGAGAACTAAAGAGATTAGTAAACACGGATCCTTTAACAGAGCTACCTAATCGTAGGTGTTTTGATGATAGACTACAAGAAGAATGGAATCATTCTCACGTGACTAAACAGCCACTATCCATTCTATTAATAGATATTGATAGTTTTAAAAGTTATAACGATTTCTATGGTCACCTACAAGGTGATGAATCTTTGAAAAAAGTTGCTGAGCAATTACAAAGGAATGTGAGAAGCGAAGTGGACATGGTCGCAAGATTCGGCGGAGAAGAATTTGTTGTATTACTTTCTAACACGGATGCAAATAAAGCGGATCGTGTAGCTGAGCAACTTCGACAAGCTATAGAAAACTTACAATTACGTCACAATCGCTCTAGCGTATCTGACATTATAACAATCAGTGTAGGAGTTTACTCGACTATTGTGACAGAAGATACAACAATCGAGCAAATCATTATGCGGGCTGATGAAGCGCTATATGTTGCAAAAGACAAAGGTAGAAACTGTGTTCAGAGTTATGAAAGCTGGAAAATGATGACTAAGGTTATCGCTGATTAAATATGCATGTGGCAGTATGGGGACGGTTCTCATGCTGCCTTTTTTTATTAGTACCTCCAATAAGATGCTATCGACTAGTGTGTTATTTTTTTGTTACTACTGATAGAAAGTCTATACCATTTAACCCACTTTATTAGATTATTTTAAACGAAATACCTAGTAGTAAATGGTTTCATCCTTTCATACAAAAAATGTCGAAAATTTTTTAGTAATAATTGTAAAAAATATTTAGAATTCATGTATAATTATTTTTGTAAGCGTTTACTGTTTTTTAGTAGAAAATCAGCTTTTGTTTTACCTCGTGCAGCTTACTAATTTAAGGAGGGATTTCATTTGAGGAAACGTAAAGTAGTTAGTTTGTTTTTAGGTGTGCTATTGCTATTCTCAAGTTCTATTGATCCTGTCTATGCGAATGAAAAAGTTGCCAGTGAGTCTGATCTTAGTAAGATTGATTTATTAGGAGATTGGCATTTTACGAATGGAGACAATGTAGAGTTGTATTCCCAGCCGAAGTATAACAGTTCTTCTTGGGCTAAAATCCAACCTGCCACAGGATTTTTGAGTCAAGAGACCCTTCCGAGTGAATCGTTTGCCTGGTTTCGAAAGGATTTTACAGTACCTAAAGAATTCTCTAAAGAAAATTTGACATTAGCTTTAGGTAAGATTGATGATGCCGATGAGGTTTTTCTAAATGGTAAACTAGTTGCCAGTACGGGATTTTCAAATGGTGAATATAGTGGATCGTTTTGGTCTCAGGCAAGAGAATATGAGTTAGACGCTTCAGCATTACATTATGGTAAGAAAAATACAATCGCTATTCGTGTATATAATGCAGGCGGTGGCGGTGGAATATATGAAGGACCGCTAGGTATCTTCACAGAATCCGCACTTCGAGCTGAAAAAGGATTGCCACACGCGGAAGCTAATGCAAAAGAAACAAAAAAAGTCATTGAGTTTCTGAAAAATCAACAAAGATTTATTAATACAAACAAAATGCACAACTATAATATGACTCTAGCCAATGACTACTTTCACAATGGTTATTCTAAGACGGATCAAATAGATTATATTAAGAATTTGTATCAAACATATCAATCCGTAAAGCAACAGGACGAAAGAATCTCAGTTTTTAAAGATAACGAGCGTTATATTGTGGTAACACATAGAAAAATAATTGTTAAAAATAATAATGATAGTAAGGTTTTAGTAAATGAGAAGCAAGAGAGATACTTTGTGGAAAGATACGGCTTACTATTTGAAATAGGAAATCAAAGTCGTTTTTACAAAGCTTTCTATTATTCCGATGCCTTTCAACAAGACATGCCATATAGAGTATATCTACCAGAAGGTTATTTAAATGCGAAGGAAAGGTATCCGACAGTTTATTTACTCCATCAGTATGGTAGTTCAAGCCAACAGTATGAGGTAGATAACATTCAGGAAAAACTAGACAAATGGATAAGCGAAGGTATCATGCAAAAGATGGTCGTTATTATGCCTGACACATCTGGAAACAGTTGGTATGTCAATAAGACAGATGAACCTTGGATGAATCTCATTGTTAACGATTTAGTTCCTCATGTTGATTCTACATATAGAACCATTGATAACCCTGATTTCAGAGGGATTTCGGGTGTTTCAATGGGTGGATTTGGTGCATATGTTATTGGATTAAATTATCCAAACTTATTTAAATCAGTATCAAGTCATATGGGGGCACTGAGCTTTGAGTTTGAAGGGCAAAACCCTATGAAATTAATTCAGAGTACAGACCCAGAGATGTTGAAGTCGTATTCACTTTATTTAGACGGAGGCACAGAAGATGCTTTAACTTCTATGCCTAACTCAACGAATGATATTCATATATACTTGAGAGAAAATAACATTGAGCACGAATTCAGTACACGGGCTGGATCGCATAATAGTGAGTTTTATTTAGCTTCCATGCATCAGTCTTTTGCAATGCATAGTAAACATTTCACTAAAAATCTGTTGACTGGTCGTCTAGATGTAACTCCTCAAGCTATCACAATAGACACCAAGACTGCAACAGCTAACTATGATGTCTCTGTAAGTAACGATATTTTAAAATACAAAGGTACCAATGTTGGCGTTAGTATGCCTATGAACATTCAAGTGCAGGTAACAGACCCAACAAATGAGGTTATTCATAGCCAACAAACTGAAATCAAGAAAGTAGAAAATAAAAAGTATGAGGGACAATTTGATATTCCCACGCAATCACTAAGCGATGGAGATTATCGTGTGCATTTAGTAGTAAATATGTTAGGAAAAAGATTTGAAATTGCTACTAAACCGATTATTATCGTAAGCCCTCCTATAATATCAAATGAAGAAGCGCGGATTGATTTGTTAGGAGACTGGAAGTTCAAATTAGATTATGACTCTCCTAGCGATATATCTAATCTAGTGACAGAAGATTGTAGTATAGTACAGCCAGGACTAGGCTGGTGGAAAAATGGATTTGGTGGGTATGATGACATTGAAAGTTATAATGGTGGTGCCTGGTACGTAAGAGATTTTGAAGTTCCTGCCGATTTTCCACTAAATGATTTAACTTTATTAGGTGGTAAGATTGATGATGCGGATGAAATATTCGTGAACGGTATTCTTATTGGAAGCACGGGGATGGAAAAAGGTGCGTTTATCTCATCGCATTGGGCTGAATTGAGAGAGTATAAGCTAGAACGCGACATTTTGAAGCCGGGAGAAAAGAATACTATTGCCATCCATATGTATGACAATTCAGGTGACGGTGGGATTTATTCTGGTCCTATAGGAATTTACTCAAAACAGGCACTCCGAAAGGCCAAAGGACTTCCTTACGAAAAAGCAAGTGGAGAAGTAGAAAATCAAGTTCAACAATTCATTGAGAATCAAATGATGATGTTGCAAAATAAAGACTTTGTTAAGTTAAGTGACACTTTATCAGACAATTATTTTAATGATGGTAAAAATAAAAATGATCAAATTGATGATCTAAAGCTTCAAGTTAGCAAATACAAATCTCTAGACGTACAAACCACAAATGTTGAAATATACAAACAAGGAGATAATACACTCTATGTCGAAGCAGATGTTGTTATGAAAGGATACAGTGCTGCGACAACTCCTGAAGTGTTAATGAACACATCACGAACACATGTATATGCTCTCCAAGAGGGCGGCATTCGAGAGATTGGGAACCAAAAAAGAATGTTTGTTGATCAATATTTTTCAGAAAGTATAGGAGAGACAAAAACAGCAAGAATCTATCTTCCAAAGGAATATGCAGAAAGTACAAAGTCATATCCTGTTGTGTATTTGCTTCATCAATTCCAAAGCGACAGCTCTTCATTTGAGTTAGATAACATTCACAATATACTTGACCAAGCAATGGAAGATGAAGTAATACAAGATATGATAGTAGTCATGCCAGATTCTAATGGCATGAGTTGGTGGGTTAACCAGAGTGATGGAAAAGCTTGGATGGATATGGTTACAAAAGATTTAGTTCCATATATTGATTCAAACTACAGAACAATTGCTGATAAAGAGCATCGCGGTGTTTCTGGGGTTTCCATGGGAGGATTTGGCGCATACGTCATAGGATTGAGCAATACAGATTTGTTTACTAGCTTTGCAAGTCATATGGGTGCATTAAGCAGTGTAAGAGAAGGATTAAATCCTATCGAGTTAGTAAAGAGTTTTGAACCAACTAACTTGCAGGAGTATTCTTTTTACTTTGATAGCGGAGACAGAGACTTTTATTATTTTGATATACCAGCTTTACAGCTTCATAGTTATCTAAAATCTCAAAATGTACCGCATGTATTCCAAATTAAAAAAGGAACCCACAACAGTGCATTTTATACATCCACGATTGTTGATTCCTTTAAAATGCATAGCGAGCATTTTAATAAATAGCCATATGTAAAGTTTTGCTTTAATGAAGTCTAATATGTATATCAGAAAAAAAGACAAAACACATATGCCGAACAAATATCTATACTTTGTTTAGATATTTGTTCGGTCCTTTTAGAAATTGTCGGTTTAAAGTTTCATCCTCTTGATGATAAAACAACCTCTTGAGCTTATTCGTGTATATCACTGTTTGCTTTGTTCTTCACTAAAAAATAAGCTGTAATCCAGGACGTAATCGGGATTACGAGCGTGACCCCGATACCAGCGCATAGAATCGTAATCATTTCCGCACTAAATATTTTAGAGTTTACAATGTCACCTAGCGTGTAAGATAAATCCTTAAACCAAATAAGTAAGGCCAGATAGCTCCCAAAGAAAGCGAAAAATAGCGTGTTCGTGCTAGTTCCTAAGATGTCCTTACCAATCCCAAGACCTGATGCGAAAAGCGCTTTTCTATCAAGGTGCGGGTTATGATAATAAATTTCTCGCATCGGAGAGGAAATAGCCATCGCCGTGTCCGTAATGGCACCAATCGTACTAACAATAATCACAGACGTAGCAATTTTCACAAAGTCGACTCCAATATATAGGGAAAACATGCTGAGTTCCTCGATTTCCTCTTCCCCAAAACCTTGGATTTTGGCTTTTTCTGTTATGATGACAATAAATAACAGTAATATCACAATCGTGATGATAGAAGAGACGAAGGCTGTCTTTGTTTTGCTATTGATGTCATTTATATAAAATAGATTTATAAAACAAATGATGATAGACGCGACCAATGTTAATATAATTGGATTGGCATTCGGATCGTTCATAAGAAAAACAATCATGATGAACACAGCGAAATTGAAGAACAAAGCAAAGAAAGACCTCGCACCTTTCCCTCCACCAATTAACGTCATTAAAAGAAACAAAATGACTGTCATTATAACTAAAACATTCATGATGCGGCCTGCTTTCTTTTTAAGAACAATATCGAAATATAAAGGCCAATCGGAATGGTTAGCACGATCCCAATCCCACCAGCTAGAGCGCGTGCTAATTCTAATGAAAGGTTGATTGATAGGATAAAGCCTAGTGGGTATTCATTTTTCATATATAAAAGAAGTGTCGGAATGGAACCGCTAATATAAACAAAAAACAAAATATTTGTCATCGTACCCATAATATCCTTTCCGATTTCCATACCTGACTGTATAAGTGCTTTAATGTCAATGTTGTGGTTTTTTTCATACAATGCAAAGATAGATGACGACATCGTGATTGCCACATCCATGACGGCCCCTAAAGAGCCTATGAATAATCCTGCCATAAAAACAACTTGATAGGGGCGAGTGATAAATTGTATTTCCTCATAACGAAGACCTTGCTCCGACGTGACCCACAATACGAAATAAGTAATAAGAAGAGATGTAAATGTCCCTAACAGTGTGGCAACAATAGCCGCATACGTTTTTTCATTAAAGCCATTAACGAGCGCTAAAGAAATAATAGTAAATAACACAATACTAACGCTGCATATAAATAATAGGCTAATACTTGAATAGTTAATGTATATATCTAATGCATAACTCAACAAAGCCGCATTAACAATCAAGCTAATAATAGAAA
This sequence comes from Bacillus sp. HMF5848, assembly GCF_003944835.1. Classification (GTDB taxonomy): domain Bacteria; phylum Bacillota; class Bacilli; order Bacillales; family HMF5848; genus HMF5848. The sequence continues at coordinate 2,623,180 of NZ_RWIV01000001.1, read as the reverse complement.
ACAACCCTTGCTTTTTCCCAACTAGTAACAAAGTGAAAATAAAGATCCAGCCTACAAACACGATGTATGTATCGCGTTTAACAGACTCGATGGAGCCTGTTAATTCGGTATTGCCCCCAGGCGAGTTAACTGAAACAAAAACCTCATCTCCCAGACGGTACTCTTGATCAAAAGCTTTAGACGACGAATACTCATTCCTTAGCTGAATCCGCTGCCCTTTTTTCGGTCCGTTTTTTAACACAGCTAAGATGTGCTGTGTAAATAGACGATCCTCATTATCAAATTCATCAACCACTTCCGTTGCTTCTTCTAAATGTGTCTCTATCACCTCGGCTATTGGCCGTTCATAAAAAGAATGATTGTTGTGCACAAACATAATAGAGGCTACACATAAAAGGACTAAGACTGTGAGTATGTACGTGTGTTTTTTATTCAAATTCCTAAAGATGTTCCTCAAAATAAAACCTCCTGGCAGTATGGGGACGGTTCTCATGCTTCCTTCACAGTGCTAGGTACGTCTCGAATGAATACTAAAATTAATAAATAGTGTATCACAGTTGAGTTGCGAATCATAAAAGAGAAGAAAAAGGACTTATAACCGAGTTGTATTAAGGTATTTATATGAACTAGGGCGAGTCTAAGTAGTCTAATGAATTAAGATAATGAGATCGATGGTGAGGTTTAGAATGAAGTAGAGGTAAGGGGGTTTTTTGTTTTTTAACAGCTAAACTGTAGCAATTGCTTTTTTTATTCGGAAGGATATTAAATCTGTAGCATTAACTAACTAATATGTATGGTAAAATTATACAGATATATAACGGAGGTGATATTATGCATGCCATTATGGGGTTTATGTATTTTGCATTGTTTATCGGTTCCATTGGTTCAGTCATATTAGTAGTATGGTTCCTTTACAAAATAAGTAAAAATAATGAAATTCAAGTAGAGCAAAACAACAAAATCATTCGAATATTGGAGAATAATGAGAAAATTTGACATAGAATGTGGTCTAAATGATACATACCTCTGTCCATAATAAGTTTTTAAATAGAGAAATTATTGACTAATTAAAATACAATATTAGTAGAAACGTAGAGTTTAAATTGAAGACAAATCCTTCTTTTGTGAGATGTAAGAAGGATTTGTCATCTAAGTTTTTATCCTTTTTTAGAAAGGGCCAAAAAATCCACGTCTAAACCCTCGACGGAATCCACGTACATATCCTGGTACAAATCCAACTCCAACTCCACGTCTAAATCCACGACGGTATGCAGGAAATGGACGAACAAAACGAGGTCCAAAAAATGGCACTAAAACCTACCTCCCTCCTTATTTGTCATAGTGTATGAAGTGTTAATATTATTTGTATAGGTAAAGGACTAGTTTGTTTAATATTGGGTTTAAGGGGAGGATGGTCGTCATTTGCTAGCTAAGCTAGGTGGTTACAAACAGAACACATAATCTGCTAAAATAATCGTATTCATAAGTTTCAATTGAGATATAATTATTAAATTACGTGAAACCCAAGGGGTGAGTTGAAATTAGTGCCATTATTTTATTTATACTAGCAGGAATAGCTGAAATTGGTGGAGGTTATTTAATTTGGTTATGGTTAAGAGAAGGTAAACCTTTTTATTGGGGGATAGGTGGAGGGATAGCATTGGCTTTATATGGTGTGATTGCAACATTTCAAGCCTTTCCTTCATTCGGCAGAGTGTATGCTGCATACGGAGGAGTGTTTATTGTTTTATCTGTTCTATGGGGCTGGGGCGTTGATAAAAAAACGCCAGATTTATATGATTGGATCGGTGCAACCATTTGTTTAGTAGGTGTATCAGTCATGTTACTTGCGCCACGGCAATAATATTTTTCAAATCAAGAAGGATAGAGTTCCTTATGTTTCAAGACAGCACAGCCGAAGCAGCCTAGTATACCCGCGAGTGACCCCGAAGTCTGCTAGTTAGTAAGTTAATACTTTATCACTAGTAACCATCCTGCCGGCTAAAAAAAGTCGTCAAACCGCCCAATACATATAAAAAAAACAACAAGTCGCTGATGTATTAGCTTCTTGTTGTTTTGATGTCTATCTTGTTAGTAGCTTTTCGAAATATTTCTTTCCGTTTTCTTGCTTTTCCTCAAAGCCCATTTTTCTTAAATAGCCTACATGTTCATCAACCGTTGTGTAGCTAATTAATCTGTTATAGCCTTTATTTAAAAAGTGGTCTTTACTATCTTCGTAAACGAAGCTTCCAATTTTGAAATCTCTATACTCTGGAATAACAAAGTCAAGCTCTACTTCTAAGGTGTTTTTATCGTGCTTAGAACCCAAAAACACACCCGCTGGCACCATGTTTCGTAAAATATAGAAACTAACCTCGTATGTGTTTGTTTCTAATTTTGAAGGATCCGCAAATTTTTTAATGCCTTCTTTATAGAAATGTAAGAAATGGTTAAAATACTCGGAATCCTTTTCTATTGAAAGAATCTTAAAGTACTCTTTCTTAGCGCTCGCACTATATATCTTAACAAGATAATATATGTTAATAATGGCAATACCTAAGTTCATAAACCCAACTGGTAAAGCCCCTATTAAAAATCCATATAGTGAAAACAAGCTAGATCCAACTAAATTAATCCATCTAAGCTTAATAATTGAACTCATCAATAAAGAAACAAGGACAATAAGAGAAGCTAAATACCCTAACCACTCCAACCAATTAATTTCCATTCTCCTTTAAACCCCTTTCGAAAAATCACGAAAATAATTATAACACACTATGAACAAGAAGGCAGTATGGGGACGGTTCTCATGCTGCCTTAGTCCTCCAGTAACAGGTCTTTTTGCGTAAAGCCTCTTTTGTTGGACAGCAAATAGGAGGTTCATCTCCAGGGCAATTATATTATTTAATTTGCCACACTTTGGCATATCCTTATTCAGCATACGGCTGCTTTTTACATAAATACTGTTTCACCTGCGACAATAAGAACATATAAACCCAACGCATGATTCCATTATTAAAGTTATAAGTCATAAGGATGAGTCTTTTGCATCTAACGAAAATCCCCCACCTCAGTTGTCAATGAAGTGGAGGATCAAGCTTACACTTACATAATGCGTTAGAAAAACTATTAAATTCCACAATATTTAAAGCAATTGAATAGATACGAAAGATACATCATCTGACACATCAGCCGCTTGTTTTCTTAAGCTAATTGCTTTTTTCACAAAATCATGATTGTTTAATGCTGTATAATCGTTTGTGAAGCGGATTAAATAATGAATATTATCATCTAGGCTGAGTGATTCTTCCTGTAGGACCCCGTCTGTATAAAGTACTAGCCTACTATTATGACTATAGGAAATCTCGTGTAAGGGTGGGTTTATATCATGGAGTAATCCTATGGGCACCGTCCCATCATTCAAAAGAGAATGCCTACCGTTATCTTGTAACAATACACCATAAGGATGCCCACAATTCACATACGAAATTTTCTTATCGATCGTATCAATCAGCATGAAGATTCCTGTGAAATATATGGCTTCCTTCAAACCTGCTAAATTAGTTTTCATATGCTCATTAAGAAGTTGCACAAACCGGACAGGATCGAACGTATTGAAATGTAATATATCTGAAGCAAGCGTACGTATTTTCATACATATTAATGATGCTGATATCCCATGTCCCATAACATCTGCAATGAGTACTGCATATTGCCCATTTTTTAAATCTTGCCAGTAATAAAGGTCACCACCAAGCTTTTCCCAAGGCTCGCAATGACCGTGAATTTTGATATGCTCCTCTTCAATCGGCTTTGGCAATAAACTCATTTGAATTTTCTGTGCATAGTCAAGGTTGTCCTCTATTTGTTTTTGTAATTGACGCGTTTCTGTTAAGTCTCTATAAAGTGCATACGTAGCAATGTGTTCATCTTCGTTAAATATTGGAAAAGAGATGAGCTCTATATATACGAGATTTCCATCTTTTTTCTTTCGGATGGTGTTCGTTTTTAATAAGCCAGATTTCTCTACTTCTTTAATGTTCTCGTTCTGTTCTGTAGCAGTATTCTCAGGATATATCACGTGCATCGGAGACCTCCCGACGATGTCACTTGCTTTATATTGAAATAGCTCTTCAAAATTATAATTAACATCCATAATGCGGTACTCGTTATCTAGAATGAGGATAGCATAGGGAGATTTTTTGAAAAGTATCTCAAAAAAGGAAGTTCGAATCTTCGTTTCTGTTATATCAGTAATAATAGAATACAGAAGGTTAGTAGATCCATTACTTATTCTAATACTATTAACTTTTACATCCTTTATTTGTCCGTTTTTAAGAACGTGTTTAAAGTAAAAGACACTTTTTCCTTCCTCATTCACTTTTGCCATTTTTGCCATAACTTCTTCTTTTTGTAAGAAATTTAAATCAAAAACGGTCTTTTGTAGAAAATCATCTTTGGAGAAGCCATAAAAATCAATAGCTGCTTGATTTACATCGCAAATCTGTCCAATATTAGGCCGAATAATAAGTATCGGCAAAGGGTTTTGGTCGAAAAGGACCTTATATAAATTGTCTATAGGTAAATTGTCTCGTGATTGCTTCATAGTAATTTACCGAAATCCTTTCGTTGTTTTAAAAAAATGAAAAGAGTGCACTATTATTATACCATTAGTCGTATTAGAGACCTGTGTCTATTTCGGGAAAACAAAATATAGAAAGATTGTTAAGCTGACTAGCAACGATATAAAGTTTCACGTGCTCCACCAGCATCATCAATCTCTATATAGTTTTACCACTCAAAAATCGCCTTTTCTAGCTCCAAGCAAATATCGGGCTAGAAAAACAAAACTAGTAAACATGATATTTTTAAAAAAATGAATAAAAAATTGTATTATCAGTCATACCAATGTAATGGGCATAATGACAAAGCACGAAAGGATATGTCATGAAACTGAAACTTCTATTACATGTATGTGTTATATTGGCTATTTCTTTTCTACCTTACATGACGGTGGAGGCGCCTCATGCAAAAGAATCAATAAGTATCGAGCAGCTAACGACACAACTTACTCAACTCGTAGAAAATGAACCTTTATTAAAAGGAGCCACAATTGGAATAAGCGTGCGACATGCATTTTCTGGTGACGTGCTCTATGCGCGTAACAGTAACGTACGGTTAACGCCTGCATCGAACATGAAATTATTTACAGCGCAAGCTGCTCTGCAACTGTTAGGCGAAAACTACCGATTTACGACTGAGGTGTTAACAGATGGCCATGTGAAAAAAGGAACGCTGTACGGAAACGTATTTTTAAAAGGAAAAGGAGATCCGACTTTACTTCAAACAGACCTTGAAACGATCGTTGAGACGTTACAAAAAGCGGGTATAGAAAAAATTGAAGGAAATGTAATAGGAGATGATAGTTGGTTTGACGATGTGCGGCATTCAATTGATTTACCTTGGTCGGATGAACAAGAGTATTATGGAGCGGGAGTGTCTGCCTTATCGTTAGCACCGGATAGCGATTATGATACAGGTACCGTTCTCCTGGAAGTCATGCCAAACAAAAAAGTGGGCGGAAAAGCACGTGTCACGGTGACACCAAAAACAAAGTACGTAACCATTCAAAACGACATAAAAACTGTCGCAGCAGAAGAGGAAAAGGATATTACGGTGGAGCGTAAGCACGGAACAAATGTCATTACTCTGTCGGGAACGATTCCGGTCAATGCTCGTAAAGATAAAGAGTGGGTTGCTGTTTGGGAGCCAACTTTATACGCGGTGGATGTGTTTCATGAATCACTCACAGGTCATGGGATAGAAGTTAGCGGGAACGAGCGGCGCGGCACGACACCAAAGAATGCGACACTCTTAGCTGAGCATCATTCGATGCCATTAAAAGAGCTGCTAATCCCGTTTATGAAATTAAGCAACAACGTGCACGCAGAGGTATTGGTTAAAGAGATGGGGAAAGTGAAGGCTGGTGAAGGAAGCTGGAATCAAGGATTGGCAGTGATGAAGCATGAACTCCAAGCACTTGGCATTGATGTGAACACACTCATCACACGGGATGGTTCTGGCATATCTCACGTAAATGCCATCCCGGCTAATGAAATATCAAGGCTTCTCTTTGTGGCACAACAACAGAAATGGTTTCCTGCCTTTCAATCTTCGCTGCCTGTGTCAGGCTTTCATGAGAAAATGGTCGGTGGCACACTTCGTTATCGGTTAACAGACCCGAGCGCAATTGGCAGAGTATATGCAAAGACGGGCACATTGACGTCTGTCAGTTCTCTTGCTGGATATGTAAAAACAGACAGTGGGGAGGACCTCATTTTCTCTATCGTACTGAACGGGTTGCTTGATGAGTGGGAAGGAAAAAATCTTGAGGATAAGATTGTGATGGCTTTGCTTAAAATGTAAAACGGGGGCGGTTCTTCTGCTTCCTTCACGTCACACGGGAAGGAAGCATGACAACCGTCCCCATGCTTCCTTATATGACGCCTTGCTCAATCATCGCATCGGCCACTCTTACAAAGCCAGCGATATTGGCACCAACCACAAGGTTTCCGGGAGCGCCGTATGTCTCGGCGGCATCTTTGCTGTTACGGTAAATACTTTTCATGATTCGATGCAACCTGTTATTGACTTCTTCGAATGACCACGAAAGTCGGGCACTGTTTTGTGCCATTTCTAAAGAGGATACAGAGACACCTCCCGCATTGGCGGCTTTTCCGGGAGCGAATAAAATATTTTCTTTTAAGAAAAGATTGATGGCTTCATGAGTAGAAGGCATATTTGCTCCTTCACCAATCGCCTTAACGCCATTTGACACTAATATCTGGGCAGAGTGGTGGTCAATTTCATTTTGCGTCGCACATGGAAGGGCAATATCACAAGGCACGGACCAAATGCCAGATGGATCGTCTGTGTAGATAGCGTCTGGATGCTCTTTTACATACTCGTGAATTCGTTTATGTTCTACTTCTTTTAAGCGTTTGACAGTATTTAAGTTGATCCCTTTTTTATCATATATATATCCACTTGAATCACTACAAGCAACCACATTGGCCCCCAGCTCCATAGCTTTTTCCATCGCATAAATAGACACATTACCTGAGCCAGACACAACGACAGTACTATCTTTAAAACAAAGATCATTGTCTTTTAACATTTCCTCTACGAAATAAACTGTTCCGTATCCAGTTGCCTCTTTGCGTGCTAGGCTTCCACCGTAGCCGATTCCTTTTCCGGTTAACACACCAGCTTCAAACCCACCGCGAATTTTTTTATACTGCCCGAACAGATAGCCAACTTCTCTTGCCCCAACACCAATATCACCAGCCGGCACATCAATGTCAGGGCCGATATGCTTGCTCAGCTCCGACATGAAGCTTTGGCAAAATCGCATAATTTCTCCATCTGATTTACCTTTTGGATCAAAATCGGCACCACCTTTGCCACCACCAATCGGTTGCCCAGTTAGTGCATTTTTAAAAATTTGCTCAAAGCCTAAAAACTTAATAATACTTGCGTTTACTGTAGGATGAAATCTTATCCCGCCTTTATAAGGCCCAATCGCACTATTATATTGCACGCGAAATCCACGATTTACTTGCACATGCCCTTGATCATCTACCCACGGCACTCGAAACGTAATCACTCTTTCAGGCTCAACGATTCGTTCGAGGATGGCTTGATTGATATAATGAGGATTTTGAACGAGGGCAGGTATAAGTGAATCTAATACCTCTTTCACCGCTTGATGGAATTCACTTTCATGTGGATTGCGTTTTTTCACCGTTTCAAATACATGTTGAATGTATTGGTCTATATGTTCATTATGAGTTTGCTCAACTTGTTCTAATGATTTCATGGTATTATGCTCCCTTTCAGTACATATTCGGTAAAAAAAAACTTTTCACTATAAGGTATTTAGTTACCAGTTCTAATGATTACGAAACATAAGCCTAGTTCTTGGAAAGTGGAAACGGGATTGCAGAATAAAGGCAATCCTCCCGAAAAATAACAAAATCACCACTAGCAAATCATGAATAAAAATCTAGTGGTAGTTTTACTCTTCAATAATTAATCAATTGTATCTACGATAGGTTTTTCGGAATAAGAGGGAGTTATGCATGGATGGCAGAAAGGGGACGGTTCTTCTGCTTCCTTCCCGTGTTGGGAAGGAAGCATGAGAACCGTCCCCATGCGTCCTTTATATGAAGAAAATGAGCAATTGCGAAGCAATCGCGACAAAAATGAGGGCAAATGGATAGGCTGCCGCATAGGCAATCGCAGGGTCTTCCGAATCAATAAGTTGATTCACCGAGCCTAGCCCTGGCGTACTTGTCATGCCACCACATAGGACACCTAATGAATGAATGATACTTAACTTGAATATCTTCCTAGCAATAAAGAAGCCAACCGCTATGGGCACAATTGTGATAATCGCGCCACTAAGTAGCAGGGTGAGTCCTTCTGTTTGAACGACTTCGACAATGCCTTGACCGGCTGTCGTGCCGGCACCGGCTAAGAAAAGGGCCAGTCCAATATCGCCAATAACTTTATTAGATGGCTGATAATAGCGGGCCTGAATAGGTCCGATTTTCCCGAAATGCCCGATGATTAGTGCTACAAATAGTGGACCACCAGCAACGCCCAGTTTTATAGTGCCTAAGCCAGGAAGGTGGATTGGAATCATCCCGACAAGAATCCCAATTAATAGGATAATACTGAGTGAAAAAATGTGTACATTGGTAATCGCAAGACGTTTTCTAGAAAACAATTTTTCGACATCATCAAGCCGGTCCACACTACTCACGACCGTTAAGATATCGCCTCTTTCTAAACGAATTCTCGCGTTTTGGTTGTATTCAAACCCGCCACGCTCAAACCTTGTCACCGTCACACCATATTTTCGTCTTAAGTGTAACTCTTTTAAATTTTTCCCAATCGTTTCTTCTGAGTCAACGACGATCTTTCTTAATTTAATATGGTCGGCATTTTTGAGGTTTGTCGTCACCTCTTTACCAACATAGTCGCGAAATCTTTCAATATGAGATCGCAATCCAACTGTCACTAATCGATCTCCTTTTAAAATAACCGTATCGCCCAATGCGATTATGTTTCGGTCGTTTCGAATAACACGACTAATAACGACGGATTGGAATTTATTGAAATTTAGCTCCTTCAATGTTTGCTTATGAATAGAAGGATTCGTCACCTCAATGGTTGTTACTTCTGGTGACTCTTCATTTCGAACTGGGTCGGCTGCTTTTGTTAAATCCTCTTTCAAGTTTACTTTCAACAGCTTTGGTAGAAGCTGCACAAATAACACGACGGCCACTACCCCGAAAGGATAGGCAATCCCGTACCCTACAGAGGCAATCGGGTCGTTCGTTGCTTGAAGAGCCGCTGCAAGACCAGGTGTACTAGTTAAAGCGCCTGTCATAAGTCCAATGCTCAATGCTTCTGGAATATGAAACAGCTTGGACACTACAACGGTCGTAATAACGGCAACAAAAACAATGATAAAGCCAATAATACCAAAAATGATCCCGCTCGTACGCATCATGCGGAAAAAACGAGGACCTGCTTGTAATCCAACTGCCACGATAAACAAACTAAGTCCGAAGCTTTGAATAATCGGTGCAACTTGGAACCCATAATGGCCAAAAATCATAGCGACAAGTAGAATACCTGCAGAGCCGAGGCTTAACCCTTTGATTTTCGTTTGCCCAATCCAAGAGCCTAAAAATAAGATGATAAAAAGTAGTATAAGGGGTTCTTCCAATAAATCTACAATCACGGTAGTACCTCCAAATCGTAAGTTGCCTAATTAAAGTGTTAATACTGATTATATACTTTTACCTAATAATATTGGAGGTGTTTCAGCATTGTTTCACTTGTTTGACATAGTCGAAGCGCTTACATAGAGTCTTGTAGGAAAAAAGAGACGCAAATGTTTGATTGTCCCTATTAACTGAATAGATTTAGTGGTTCTCAACAAATGTTAGTAATATAAAACGCTAGGCAGCAAAAGGAGAAAACGATGAAAGAGCTAATCATACAAGATGGAAACAAGCCGTTTATTTTATTCTCGCTCACGCACTTACTTACGTTGGCCTTTTTTGTATTAGTTTGTGTTGGAATGTATATCTTTAGACAACAACTACAACAAAAAGTGACAAACAGCATCTTTAGGTATTCACTCGCAACTATTCTTATTATTTCAGAAATAAGCTTGGCATGGTGGCTTCATTATATCGGCATGTGGTCAGTCATGAACTCTCTTCCGCTTCATTTAAGCAGTCTTTCATTAGTGTTATCGACTGTATTACTTTTAACACGCAGCTATAACCTGTTTGAATTTACGTATTTTGTCGGAGTAGGAAGTGCCATTCAAGCGATGATTACACCAGATTTGCAAGCATACACCTTTCCTCACTTTAGATATGTTCACTTCTTTATCTCACACGGAGGCATTTTAATAGCGAATCTATTTATAGTAATAGTCGAAGGCTTTTATCCAACCTTTAAGTCGATTGTGCGAGCCTTTCTGTATCTAAATGTTTATACAGCGATCATATTTCTTGTAAACCTAGCGATTAATGGAAATTATATGTACATTATGAAAAAACCAGTCAATCCCTCTATTCTTGACTACCTTGGTCCTTGGCCATACTACATTTTCAGCCTAGAACTCATAGCCCTTGCTACTTTTTTTATGTTGTATGTACCGTTTTATATTTTAAAAAGAAACAAGCAATTATGAGGAATCATAATAACGGTTTTAACCAGCTAAAGAAAAGGAACATAGTCTATTATTATTATGAACATATGTTTTCATTACATAAACTACCAAGTAATATGAACTCTTAAGAGGATGAACTGGTAATTCTATCAACCAAGATTACCAGTCATCCTCTTTTTTTATATTAGTTTGTAATATTAATAATTTTCTGTTAATATAATCAAAATGAAGTAAATCCTTTATTTGGAAATCAAAATAAAGTAAATCCTTCAAAAAAGTGAGGTTACTATTATGGCAGATTATCAAGAAAAAATATCAACTACATATAATACACTTTCTCCAAGCTTGAAGAAGGTGGCAGAAAAACTATTGGACGATCCTGTATTGTTTTCGCAGTCGACAGCGATCTCCATAGGAGAAAAAATAGGAGTCAGCGAAACAACGGTTATTCGTTTTTGCCATTCTCTCGGATTTAAGGGGTTTAGCGAGCTTCAACAAGAAGTTCGTCAATATATATATCACTTCAAAAGTCACATCACCATTGATCAAGAGGAAGGAGGAGAATTATATGAAAAGGTGATGCTGCAAGACATGGCTAATATTAAACAAACCATGCAGAACGTCACCAAGGAACAAGTTGATAGAATGATAGATATGGTACTGAAAGCTGACAAGGTTTTTACGTTAGGATCTTATAATTCTTTTTCTATCACTCATTGGCTATGGTTTAACTTGCAGGAAGTACGCAATGATGTCATTCTTCTACAGCCTGGTACGGATAATATTTTTTCACAGCTGAAAAACATACATGAAGGAAGTGTCCTCATTGCGAGTTCGTTTCATCGATATGCCTTGGACACGTTATGGATTGCGGAAGAATTCAAAAAGCATGGTGGTTCTGTTATCGGTATTACAGACTCACCAATTGCACCCATTCATAAGTTTAGTGATGTAACATTTTGTATTTCAACATCAGAAAGCAAACTCATCAATGATATTGCAGCCGCCTATTCTCTATTAAATGGCATTCTGACAGAGATGATGGTCCGCGTGAAAAAGGAACATGCATATAACGAAGATAAATTCGGTATTGAAACCTCTTATCAAACAAGAAAGTTTTTTGTTCGATAAATCGTTTGAGTAGGACGGATTGTCTCGCAAAAAAAAAAGAAAGAAGGTATGAATATGAACCCCGAGGTAGAAACGGTAAAAAAGAAACCTATGTTTCCGATTCCACATACGTATGCGATTATTATGCTCATCATTATCATAGCAACGGTTGCAACGTATATTGTCCCAGCTGGTGAATTTGAGCGAACTACAATGGAATCAACAGGAAGAACGGTTGTTGTCGAAGGTTCTTATGCTGCTGTTGAGCAAAGCCCGGTAGGATTTTTTGAGATGTTTAAAGCTATTCCAACTGGCATGAAGGATGGAGCCAGTATTATTTTCTTCATTTTACTCGTAGGAGGAGCATTTGGTATTATTCGAGCCACAGGAGCGATTGAGGCTGGAATAGGAAAAGCCGTTATTGGATTAGAGGGTAAAGAACGATTGATGATTCCTATTTCCATGGCGCTTTTTTCAGTGGGTGGTTTTTCCATGGGGATGGCAGAAGAGAGCATCATCTTCGTTCCGATTGGAGTAGCGCTGGCAAGGGCTTTAGGCTTTGATGCCATTACAGGTACGGCTATGATTAGTTTAGGAGCCGCTAGTGGATTTATAGGTGGAATGTTGAATCCGTTTACAGTTGGTGTGGCACAAACAATTGCGGAAGTACCGCTCTTTTCAGGTATTGTGTTTCGTTCCATCGTGTACGTTTGTATTTTAGCGTTCGGTATTTTCTTTGTCATGAGGTATGCCTACAAAGTGAAAAAGGATCCGACAAAAGGGGTCATGTATGATATTGAGCAAAAAGCGAAACATGAAGATGTTTCAGCTGCATTAGAAGAAATACCTAAGCTTAACGCGAAGCATATTCTTGTTTTTGTCTTCTTATTCGGTGGTCTTCTCTTTAACATGTATGGTGTCTTTCAATGGGGCTGGTATATTACAGAGCTAACGACATCCTTCATTATTATTGGATTGGTATGTGGATTTGTTGGCGGCTTAAATGTGAATAAAACATTTGATGCCTTCGTAGATGGTGCAAAAATGTTAACGTTTGGTGCGTTGATTGTCGGCTTTGCACGCGGGATACTAGTAGTTATGGAAGAAGGTAGAATCATTGATACATTGATTAATAGCCTTGCAGGATCCATTCAGAACTTGCCAGATTCACTTACGGTTCTCGGTATGTTTATTACACAAACATTCCTGAACTTCTTTATTCCATCTGGTAGTGGTCAGGCTGCGACAACGATGCCAATTATGACGCCGTTGGCAGATATTTTAGGGTTAAGCCGTCAAGTTGCTGTATTGGCGTATCAATATGGAGACGGTATTTCAAACTCCATCATTCCAACATCAGCAGCGTTAATGGGATATCTAGCTGTTGCTGGTGTTCCGTATGATCGTTGGTTCAAGTTTATTTGGAAACTAATTTTAGGTTGGACAGTTATTGCTGGTGTAGCTCTTGTTGTGGCGGTTATGATTGGAGTCCAATAAACGTTTTTAAAATCAACGGCTCTGTTAAATTTTTTGTTGATTTTCGCTACATTGCGCTTCGCTTTTCTGCGGGGTGGCCGTGAGCCTCCCTCGGCGCATTTTGCGCCTGTGGGGTCTCACGCCTGCCACTACTTCCCGCTAGAGTCTCGCGCATTTCGCTACAATCAACATAGTTTTAAAATCAACATCTACCTTTAACAGAGCTAAATCAAAAAATAAAGGAGCTTTGTTGTGAACATTTTTAATTCCATATTACGTCCAGAAGAAGTCGTTTCGTTAACACAACGATTAGTTAGAATTCCTAGTGACTGGAATGTTCCTACAAGGGAGAAAGACGCGTTAGATGAAGTATGTAAGTTTTTGGATGAGAATGGCGTTCCATACACGAAGCAACAAGTAACAGAGCACACTTACAATGTCATTGCTTGTTACAAAGGGAATAAAGAAGGAAAAAAAGTCATGTTAAACGGTCACATTGATACCGTCCCACCTTATGAGATGGATTTCCCCCCTTATGAGGCAGCGGTAAAGGATGGTTTTATTCAAGGGAGAGGCACGAACGACATGAAAGGGGCAGTTGCTGCGATGCTTCTTACCCTTGTCGCCTTCCACCGTGGAAACATCCCGCTTGCCGGGGAATTGATAGTGACCGTTGTAGTCGGAGAAGAAGGCCAAAGTGAAGGGACAAAGCAATTAATCAGAGAAAGTGTAACAGCTGACGTGGCGATTGTCGGAGAGCCGTCTCATTTTGATTACGCCATCGCCCACCGTGGTCTGGAGTGGATTCAAGTTGATGTAAAAGGTGTAACGGCCCATAGCGGGGTCGCTCATAAAGGGGTAAATGCGATCTCAAAAGCAGCTAAACTTATAACCCGCCTTGAGGAACGGATTCAACCGGTATTGGACAGACGAAATCATCCGTATTGCGGTCGCTCCATTTTAAACTTTGGAACGATTACAGGTGGCACACAGCCGAGTACTGTTGCTGACAAATGTTCATTTCAGCTGGACCGTCGCTACATTCCAGGGGAAACACCTGAATCTATAGAGCAAGAAATTCAAGACGTCATAAACGAATTAAAAGAGGAAGATCCTAATTTCAATGCATCATTGACGATGCTTGATCACATAGACGAAGATACGTATCATCATGTTCCTTTAAATACAGCACCGGATCATCCTTTTATTCCGATTTTGACAAAAACGATAACAGATGTGACAAAACGGAATCCGGAGGTTTCGACTAAGCGTGGCTGGACTGACGCTGGTTTACTTTCGTATTACGGAAAGATTCCAACCGTCGTTTGCGGGCCGGGGAAAATTGAGTATTCACATGCAGAAAATGAACAAATAGCTGTCGAGCAGCTTTTACAGGCAGTAAATATCTACTTTACAGTAACAAAAGAATATTGTGATAGCGTAACAGACTAGGAGTGGTTGATGTATGAACATAAAACGAATCGACATGTACCGTTTAAAGATGCCACTAAAGGATGTTTTTGAAACGAGCATGGGAGTTGAAACCCATCGTGAATTTATCCTACTGTCCGCTTATGACGGAGACGAAATAGGGTTTGGTGAGTGTGTTGCGATGGATATTCCTGTATATAGTGAAGAGACCGTCGATACGTGTTGGCATATGCTTGAGCAATATATGATACCAGCCGTTTTGAATCGTGATATCAATCACCCAGATGAGTTTCATGAACAATTCCGTTGGATTCGCGGAAATAAAATGGCAAAGGCGACTCTTGAAGGTGCGATATGGGATTTATATTGTAAAATAAAGGACGTTTCCTTAGCAAAGGAATTGGGTGGAGTCAAAAAAGAGATTTTGAGTGGCATCAGCATGGGGATAGAGAAGAACATCGACAAACTACTACATGACATTGAAGGATATGTGGCAGCTGGTTACAAACGATTGAAGCTTAAAATTAAGCCCGGCTATGACATCGAACCAATTCGTGCCATTCGAGAGAGATTTCCTACTGTTCCTTTAATGGCTGATGCTAATTCGGCCTATACACTAGATGATATTGATCTATTAAAAGAGATGGATCAATTCAACTTAATGATGATTGAACAGCCGTTGCCGTATGACGATATTATTGATCATGCGACGCTACAGCGTGAAATCAACACGCCGATTTGTTTAGATGAAAGTATCAAATCAACTGATGATGCCAGAAAAGCAATCGAACTAGGAAGTTGTAAAATTATCAATATAAAAGTAGGTCGTGTCGGAGGACTGTCTGAGTCAAAGAGACTTCACGATATTTGTGAGGAGCGCGGCATCCCCGTTTGGTGCGGCGGCATGCAGGAGTCAGGCATTGGAAGAGCCCATAACATTGCCATCTCCTCATTAAGTAACTTCACCATCCCAGGCGATACATCACCATCCAGTCGCTACTGGATCAAAGATATCACAACAGAGGAAGTTGAATTCCACGATCCTGGCAAAATCGCTGTCCCTGACAAACCAGGAATTGGCTATGGCTTATGTCAAGATACGGTAAGTGATTACTTAATACGGAGAGAAGTTTATGTGAAGTAGAGAGGGGGAGTTCTCCCTCTTTTTTCTATAAAAATTGATTACTAGCAGTGAAACGTATATGTGTACTATATTACTGGTTTTTGCGGGAAAGTTAATGGTAAATAATGTATAATTGTTAGTGGGAATAATAACTGTTTATGAGGGAGCTGATTGCATGACAAAGGTATCAAAAATGAATGGCAAAGCTGTTAAAGGAAGTCAACTGCACTTACAAACATACGTTAATGAAAAGCTTGACCTCTTAAATGATTCTATTTTATCTGCATCATAGGTGACAGGCAAGAAGGATTTTACATTAATTGCAGTCTGGACCATGAAAAAGTCCAGGTTATTCTTCATATGGTAAGTTACTGTATAAAGCATTAGAAGAATACGAATGCGATTTAACTAACTTCAATGTGATGGTCATTGGTGAATTTAACATAGACAATAAACTTCCATTTACACAGGAATAAAACGAGGGAAGGGATATGAGGAAATAATTGAGTTGTTAATAGAAATAGTCTTGAAAGTTGCTATCATCATTTAAATAATGAAGAATTTGGATCTGAATCTAAAGAAACTTATTATCATTTAAACGATAGAGAAAAACCATTCCATATTGATTATTGTTTCTATAAAATCCGTTCGTGAAAATTATCTATTCAGGAAAAATTTACAACAAAAGGGGGGAATCGCGAAAATTATAGACGGACCAAAACATCCCGAAACAATTACCGAGTTATGGGATCAAATTCTCGCAAAAAATATCAGTAAAGGTGTAAAGGAATATATTGGTTACAATCAATATAAACGGCATATTTTTAGCTATAAGAAACAAGATTGTTTGAAAAAAGATTAAGCAAGAAACGCTTTTGATGCCATTAATAAAGATGAAGTGTCAGCATTCCCCAAACGCACTTTTATTTAGGAATGCTAATAAATTGGATTCAACAATTTTGATTCTTTTCAGGATATATATTTTTGACAAAAATCTCGCTTGGACATATGTAAACGTAAAGATAGTTAAAAATTATTTAAAGGGGTGCAGTGATGAGAAGAAAAGGGATTTTATTTATAGCGGTTTTAGTATTTTCCTCTATTTTTATGGCAGGTTGTTCACAAGAAAATAACGATAATATACAAACCATTCGCACTTTTTTAGAAAATGAGTTTACAGGACCCAATGAGAAACTAAGTAATATTCTTGACAAAGGTATCATGTCACCTGAGTTAGATGCATATCGAGAAGAAGCCTATGGCGATTTAGTAGCTAATTTAGAAAATATGGTGAATCAAAACAATATATTAGTATTTTTATTAGTTGCACATATGAATGGGTATCAATTACAACAAAAAAATATTGATATTCAGGAAATAGAGGATACCCAAAACAACGTCTTCGATTATGAAGTCGAAGTAGAATACAGCAAAGATGGAAAAACAAACACAGCTACTGTTACTGGAGTAATAAACCTCGATGAACAAGGAAAAATTTCAGCTGTCAGGAAAAATATGGATGGTTTTGGATTATTAGATGAATTAAAATAATAGGAAGTGCTTTCACCTTAAAATGACAGTATTACAAAAATGCTTGGATATTTAATTCCAAGCGTTTTTGTTTGCTATTTGTACTGTTACTTATGGTGTTAAACATAATGTGTTTTCGTATGATATTTCATCTGTTATTATAGATTTCCTCCCGTAACGGAACTTTATTTGTAGCTCTTTTTATTAGCTAACTAATTGATCTCTACTTAATCTAACTTATGAGATCAATCAATGCAGCCGTTAAAACAGGGTCATGAAATATCATACCCAACACTCCAAGTAAAGTTCTATCGTTACATACTTTAAGAGCTATAAAAACTTACTGTGGATATTGCTTCCACAAAGATAGAGAACTGGCACTTTTGCTTTCTTTACATACGTTGAAAACGATGGGTTTTTATACTGTAGATAAAGGTGTGTTAGTTGAAGAAGCCCTGTGCTTTAATTGAATCTCTTAATACACAGTATACCCATACTATTCAATAAATATTTTTACGAGGCCTTTTTGAAGAATAGCGTTTAAACACCACTACACCATACTATCTGCGATTAACTTCATAGTAATGTTGAGTGTTTAGTTAACCGAGAGTTAAAGTAGCGATGCGTAATGTACCGTATATTAAAATGTTTAATATCCTCTTGAATGAACAGTTAAACGGATTTTTTTGCTAGCACTTTGGTACTTTATCCTAGCAGGGGTCAGGCGCCTTTTTGGAATTCCTTCCGAAGGGGGACAATCAGTTCAATCTCTTACGTCTATCATCTGCTTAAGGCGTGGTGGTTCATGAATCAGGACATGTCTCAAATATTCTTTTGCGGCTTGTGGAAATACACTTTCCGGTGAATTCCAACGCCACAAATTTTCCCGAGGCATCTTGCAAATTGTTCCGGTTATAATCATGCCCGATTCTAGCAACTTATATGGTAGCCCTCTCATGTAGTATGTATAATTGGTTTCAAGTGAAGTTGCGACAACATGGGACCGACTTACATTCTGCACCTCAAACACATCGTATTTATCATCTTCACAGTTTTCGAGCATATTAAAATACATATCGTTAGCAAATAAGGAGTCAGCTTGTTTGCTGTGTAGGTGAGGATATAGCTGTAGATAGAGAGCGTTTAAAAGAGACTCACACTTTTTCAAGTCAATTTCAGCCTCTTCCAATATTGGATAGACTATCTTGTATAGATTGGTAGAGCGCTCTTTATCGAGCCAGTGAGTAAACTTCTTTAACTCATATAAGAACAAATCAACATTATTTTCTTCAGCAGTTATTTGCATAACAGAGGGGTAGAATGTTGTAAGCAATTCATTCCAAAACACGTGGTCGCAATCTATCCATCTAGAAGGACAACAATCTTCCAAATACTCCGTCATATAGCGAGCTATAACAGTAAGAAACATGTGACGAGACTCGCTAGTAGGCTTCTGAAGCTTATAGGTAACTAAATCCTCACCATAATATTCAAATATGCCGCGTGGTCTCATCTCAAACTGAGAACTGATCTTAATCATTTTTTTATACTTTTGCTGTTCTTCTGGATTAGCAAATTCATACATGGTCATCCGTACTTTTGGCGCACAACAATCATCCACATACTTCCCACTACCACATTTGCATGTCACTAACTTTTTCAAATCTATCAACCTTTCTTATAGAATAGTCGTCATATACGTAATTCGCAATTAGTGTAATAGATTATTGCTGACAAAACAAATGACCAAAATAGCTATTTGAGAGCAGAAATAACGCACAAAATCAATTTTTGTATTTAGGGGAAAATTGAATTTTTGTTCATGAAATCACGTTAAATATCAAGAACATACAAAAAATATAATATTGTGTTTTAAGACATTTCTGTTCACTAGCTAAGCTTGGGTTGCATCGTTTAAGCAAGAACTATCTAGCATGACCTGAATTTCGGTAGCAGGACAAACAGAAACGATTCTTATTCACCTCCTTTCACCAGCAGAAATGACAAAAAGAACCGTCCTAATTATCTTTCTCTTTTATTACCATTAGGAAATAATGGTAAGATAAATAGAGGGCATTTTAAACACATTAAGCAGAAAGGCATATGTTATGAAGAATTTTATAAAAGGTCTTATAAATAAAGGCAAACTTGATATTTATTTACTTAAAATGCAGCGTCAAATTTCAAACATTCATACTCGTATTAAACATCTTAATAATGATATACATCAATTAAACAAAGAGCGCAGTCTCATAACTGATGCGGGCATAAACAGGATTTTAACGAAATACCAATCTGATTTAAAATTTCTATCCAGTAGCAACATTTTTATGACAACAGATGAGGGGAGAAGTTTTTTACAAGATTACGAGACATTGTCGCGCACAGACAAAGTGAAGCAGCTGAATGCTGAATTTGTAAAAGCGAAGGAAGAGTTTTTACAAACAGTCAACTCTCTACGGAATCAACAGGAAAAGGTTAATACACAAATAAAAGAACAGTTACATATTTGCCGAGACTTTGAGAGCATGAAAGAAGCGCTTTTAAAAAGTGAAGTGTACGTAACGGAAGAGCAGATAAGAAAACCATTAAGAAAATACGAGGAAACATATAAATATTTTAAAACAGGTGTAAATCTATCAGAAGAAGCGAAGCAGTTTGTCCATGATTATAAAAAAATGGACGTCATCATTCATGCTAGCAACAAACATTATTTACAGAAGCAGTTAAAATCCCACAACGAGTTTTTCAACAATATCGATGGCAAATCATTAGATACACAGCAAAGGCTCGCGATATTATCAGAAGATCACAACAAGCTTATTTTAGCTGGTGCTGGTAGCGGGAAGACATTAACAATCTCCGGGAAAGTTAAATTTTTAGTAGAGAAGAAGAACGTCAAACCAGAGGATATTCTCTTAATATCTTTTACGAGAAAAGCAGCGGATGAAATGGATGAGCGTATTGCCAAAAGACTCCAAGTACCAGTGAATGTATACACGTTTCATAAGATGGGTTTAGAAATTATCGCAAACGATCGCGGTATTAAGCCTGATATTTTTGATGGTGACATACAAAGCATACTGCAAGAATACCTGCAAAACGAAGTATATAAAGATATGAATCAAATCAAAAAGCTTATTACCTTTTTCAGCTATTACATGCAGGTACCAAAAGACGTGACGCAGTTTGACTCACTCGCTGACTATCACGAACATACGCGTCACATTGATTATGAAACGATGAAAGCCAAAGTGGACAAACATACATTTATTCAAAAAAAGTCATACCATATGGGCCAACAGCAGCAAACGCTACACGGTGAAGTAGTGAAAAGCTTTGAAGAGGTTCTTATTGCAAATTTTCTCTATCTTAAAGGTGTGTCTTATATATATGAGCATCCGTATGAGCGTGAAAGTGGTGACAGAGATCATCGCCAATATCGACCAGATTTTTATCTGCCAGATTATGATATGTACATTGAACATTTCGGTGTAAATGAACATATGAAAACTCCGTGGCTAAGTAAAGTAGAAGAAGCAAAATATGTGGACGGGATGAAGTGGAAACGTAGCATTCATGCAGAGCATGGAACAACATTAATTGAGTCATACTCCTATTACAATCAGCAAGGCATATTGCTAGAAAAATTACGAGAGAACCTTGAAAAGTATCATGTATCCTTTTCAGACATCAATTATAAAGATGTATTCGATAGTATATATGATCAAAACAACAATACATATTTCTCTGAATTTATTAAGCTTCTGTCAACGTTTCTAACGTTGTATAAATCAAACGGGTATACAAGTGATATGCTGGATACCTTTATAGAAAAAAATAAAAAAGAGAAAATTCCTCTTATACGTATGCGAAATCAAGTGTTTTTTGAATTGTTAAAACCAATGTACGCGTATTACGAAAACCATTTGAAGAAACACAATCTGATTGATTTTAACGATATGATTAACGACTCAACATCGATTATTAAAAAGGGATCAGCCGATTTACCATATTCGTATATTATTATCGACGAGTATCAAGACATATCTAAAAGTCGATTTAACTTGATTAAAGCGATACAAGACAAAACAAATGCAAAAGTGATGTGTGTCGGGGATGATTGGCAATCTATTTACCGGTTTGCGGGTAGTGATATAAGTTTATTTACGCAATTCCAATCATTTTTTGGCACTAGTAAGTTATTAAAAATAGAACAAACATACCGTAATTCTCAAGATTTGATCGACATAGCAGGTTCCTTTGTGATGCAAAACAAAAGGCAATTTAAGAAAGAATTGAAATCTGCCAAAAGATGTGGTCACCCGATTCGTATCATGAGCTATCAAAAGCAAATACTCGAAGCGCTTGAACAAGCCATCGATGATATCGTTACGAATCACGGAGAAAAGACAGAAATTATGCTATTAGGCCGAAACAATTTTGATCGCAAGGTACTAGATAAAAGCTTAGATTTTGAGTTGAAATATGACCGCGATTCAGATAAAGTCACAGTCACATATAGTAAATATCCTAAGTTGAAAATTTTTTTCCTTACCGCACATAAATCAAAAGGACTTGAAGCGGACAATGTTATTTTGATTAACGCAGCCAATAGTCTACTAGGCTTTCCGAATAAAATAGCAGATGACCCGATATTGTCATGGGTATTAACAGACGCGGACGATTTTCCTTATGAGGAAGAACGAAGATTGTTTTATGTCGCCCTAACATGTACGAAAAACCGGACGTATATCCTTGCACCCGAGCATAGAATGTCACTATTTGTTAGAGAACTAAAAGAACAGTATGGTATTGAAAGCAGTTACTCTACAAAAGAAGAGGGCGCAGCAACAACAGAAGGCCCAAGCTGTCCTAGATGTAAAAAAGGACACTTGCTCATACGCTCTGGTCATAAATCTAGATTCTTAGGTTGTACCAATTACCCTACGTGTGATTTCACAACGAAACATGTAAGCCTCCTGAAAAATCCACGTATGTGTAACAGATGCGGAGGATATATGGTTAGAAAAAAAGGAAGCTATGGTTACTTTTATGGATGCATTAACTATCCGTATTGTGAGAATACGACGGAGTAAGAGCAGTCTATTATAAGAATATTGTTTTAAGGGAATTAACATTATTTAGGAATACATTCTCATATGACTTTTTGCCTATTTATAGTAAACTATGCATAAATAATATTTAAGTTAAAAAAGTCGATGTATATTTAATAGTTACAAAGCAAGGTGAAAACATGATATCTGTGGAAGAATACAAAAAACTACAAGAAGAAAATGCGAAACTAAAGAAACAAGTGAAAAAATACTCAAGGAGAGTAAAACAATCTATTTCGAAAAATGAGATGGAATATGTACTTGATAGGTTAGTACCCAATGTAGATGATGATTCAGATTTTTTATATGACACATATTGGGAAATGAATGTACCGTGGCTAACATATCCTGAACTTCTAAAAATGTTATCTTTGTTAATGAAAGCGAACCGGTATGACTTAGTTCATTATTTAATGGACAAATATATCACACAAGATGACCTAATAGAAGTTGAGATAAACGATAAATTTAAAGATGAGCTTAAGGTTTCACTTAATATGTTTGTAAAAACAATAGTAGACCAAAGACAAATTCAGGATTATCATTTAGAGATTTTGTTTCAAATTCTCACGTTTAAAAGTAATTACCTGTTTGCATCAGTTTTTAATGAGATGTTTAATGTTTATGTCGAGCAAATAACGACCGCATGTTTTAAATTTAAGAATGGATGGTATTTGACGCAATTACTTCTCCGAATTTGGCTTTTCAATAGAGACGTATTGCCTCAATTCATTAATTTCATGTATCGTCATTATGATTTATGGCACAGCTGGATATCAGATGCGCAACTAATTGTGTGGGAAAACATTGTTAATTCGTCAGGTCATGAACAGTTCATTAGCAAAATCAATGCGCTAAAAGAATACAAGCATTTACAAAAAAACGGGTTGGCAATAAATCATGTTGAACCTGTTGCTACGGATCATGAACATAAATCAGATCTTGATACTAAACAATGGAATGATCGTAGTGAACTACGAAAATATGGCTATGAAGTTACTAATAAAACAACATTAGAAAGACAGGCAGCCTTACATAGGGCTATGAAGCATATTCCGCTGCATAAGATTGTTTCGCATATTCAGTGGTTGCTACAAAACTCTTATAAGAAACATGGCGTAAGAGGAGATTATAGCAGATCTATTAATGCTTATGAAATGGATTTAGAACACTTAGATAAGATTTTTAAACAGGAAACAGATTAAATGCAGTAAGTTTCATAAGAAAAAAAATCTTCACTCCAGTATTTTTTCGTACTGGGGTTTTTTATTAGATAGAACATTTGGTAAAAGCTGTATAATGATAAAAGGATACAATTACTTACATAACAAAGATGGAAACACTGTGCCGACTAATATACCTACCCAAAAAACCACTAAAACAATGGCTCGATTACTATCAGCAGTTGTTTGAGCTTGTAGTGATTAGTCATCAGGCGGATTTAATAATAAAGTCACATTTATTTCATCACCATCTATTGGAGGAGTGAACGAAAATGACAAATTCAATCGAGGTCAAGTTACAAGAACTCTTTAACAGTATTCAAATCCAGCCAGAGTATAGTAGAAGTCCCCTTGAAATTTCGCAGTTTCATTGGAATCAGAAATTAGATGATTTCGTTGTTGAGTATGTTATTGGGAATAAGAAATACATTTTTCACTTTGACGTTGAACGAGCCGCCAATCTCAATTCCGAACAAGTCTTTCAAGATCCACTAGAGCAATTGGAATTTGAGGTGAATTATATTAAGAGAATGCATGAGAGAGGGATAGGTGCAAAAGAGTATTATCCGTTTACTGATATAACAACTTATGTTGGCTGATTTATAGTAAATAAGAGGTGAGAAAGTGAAGATTATTTCATGGAATTGTCAACGTGGACACAAGATAAACGAAAAATTAAATAAAATAGATAGCCTCAAACCTGACATTGCAGTTATACAAGAATGCCCTCATCCAAATATTATTTTAAATGCAAATTTTAAAGATTATGTGTGGTTGGGAAAAAAAGAGGATTAGGAATCGGGGTCCTTTCAAAATAGCTTTCGTATTCTTCTAATGCTTTATATAATACTTAACAACATAATAAATTTTCATATTGGCAAAGACGAAGACTGGATTCTACATAGCGATCATGTTCCTCTTGTCATAGAACTAAATGATTAATTCTAGGAATGATTAAACCATAACAGCGAATCATTATCCAGTTAATTACAAGTGATTTGAAAGTCTCCATAAGATCGAGCGTTTTGGTTAAGTTATTTATTATTTTTAATAAAAATATTGCTTTCTTCAGAGAAATCTGGAGTTTTTTCTTTGGTTTCGCAGCTAAGCAATAACATATATCGTCAAAATTTCACAAATTCTTGCAGGGATTCCTTCCACATATATGGAAATTAACAGTATGTTATAAGGTGGAGGGACATTATGCTTAAAGAAGGTATTTACGAAGAGATTATTAACGAAAAGTTATAGGACGAGCTTTCTAATGCGTAGTAGACTGTTTACTGTGTAGCAAAGAAACATATTGCTACATTTTATGGTGAAAGAAAAAGGGGATATACATATGTGAGTATGTGGATAAAGAGAGAATTTGAAAACATAAAGGCATCCGGATGGATACCTTTATTATTTACTTTCTTAAGAAATTTACTACTTCTGTTGGGTCTAATCTCTCCATATAATCAGCATTTGAACTTGCTAACACCACTTTACAGTTTTGATCAATGATAAATGTACCCGGAACAGGTAAACTCCAAGGTTCATCAGAGCCGTTTATGTTTGACAAATTTAAATTAAATTTGTCTCTATATGTGTGAATTAGATGGTCAGGGAATGTAAAGTAGAGATTATAAGCTTTGATTACCTCGTACGCGCCATCACTTAGTACATCAAACAATAATTCATTCTTTTCTTTAGTCGATAGAGATGCATCAGGCTTTTGTGGACTAATTGCCATAAGCGATGCTCCCGCCTCTTGAATTTTATGAAGCATATTCTGATATGCCCTTAATTCAAGGTTACAATAAGGACACCAGCCACCTCTATAGAACGTAAGAACAACAGGTCCTTTTTGTAATTGTTCATATAAAGACACTTTTTCGCCAATAGCATTAGGTAAAAGAAAATCTGGTGCTTTTTCGCCCACACGAAGGCCAGTTGCCATCCCTGAATTAATCAGTTCATTTGTTGCTGATTCAACGCTTTCTAAAACCTCTTTAGGTGCTCTAGCTAGAAAACCTTCCTTTACTTTGGCCAATTCCATTGTTAAGTTCATTGATACTCGACCTCCGTTTTAATTATAGAAAACTGCTTTTAAATGTGCTTTTAATTCGCTTCGGTACTTTTCTATATCAGGATTTGCTACAACATCGTGAGCTCCGAATGTTTTTAAAGGCACCATATTTACATAACGTTGCATGTTATGTAAGTGAGCAATCGCCTCTTCTATGTCTGCACCTTTTAAGAAAGAGTCTACGTCTTTATTTTTAAAAGCTGATTCAGGGGCATTCCATGTGGTTGAGAACATGTATTTTTTCCCCTCCATTAAACCACCGTCACCATATTGGTTGATTGCTGGTCCAAAGAAAACACCATATTCATATACTTGATCAATATATTTTTTAAATGCAGCAGGGAGCGAGAACCAGTAGATCGGCGTTTGAAAAATGACTACATCAGCCCATTTGAATTTCTCTTGTTCGTTTTTAATATCATAACCTTCTTCTATGATTGTTGTTTTCACTTCGAAATCCCCTGATAAAGTAGATAAAATATCTTCAAATAATGTCTTGTTTAATTGACCTTTCGCAAAGTCATAATATTCATGCCCATTGATGACTAATATATTGTTCAATTTAGTTTGCCTCCATAGTTTTATTGTTTGATAACCATCAAACTATAACGATAATATCATCATTAATTCTTTTATACAATGATTTTGCATTTTTTTTTTTTTTTGACATCACAAAAAATAAAAAAGAACATGCGGAATAACTCCACATGTTCTATATATCTTCCTCGTTTACTGAAAATACAGAATTAAGGAGGCCGGGGAATTTTTTATTTATCTCGTCTTTGCGTAGAGAATAAATATGTTCTTTTCCTTCAATTCTCCCTTCTATTAATCCTGCTTCTCGAAGTATCTTTATATGATGAGACACTGTAGATTTATTCAGCATTAATTCTATAGAGTAAGCAGTACAATTATTTTCGCCACTTTCATTTAGACATCGAATGATTCGAATGCGATTTGGTTCACTTAATGCGTGAAGCACTTTTGTATAGGGTATTGATTCGATAGGTGGATGATATAGTAATTTCATATTTTTATTTTACCTCGAATTAATCGCTTATTCAACTTTTGTGAGTCTTTCAATTTATTTTGTATTTAGGGTTAAGATGAAACTCGGGTAGCGGAAGGGTAAAGTTAAAACTGTGTATAGCTATTTTTTACTACGCAGTCCAAGAATACTAATCAATAAATAATAGGTATTTTACGAGGACTTTTTTAAGAATAGTATTTAAAAACCACTACACCATACTTCTACGATCAACATCATAGTAATGTTGAGTGTTTAGTCAACTGAGATTTAAAGTAGCGATTCGTATGCACGGAATAATAAAATGTTTAATATCTTATCTCCTTGGATGAACAGTTCAAGGGGATTTTTTGCTAGCACTTTGGTACTTTATCCTAGCAGGGGTCAGGCGTGTTTTTTGGGGTTTTTTATTAGATAGAATATTTGGTAAATGCTGTATAATGATAAAAGGATACAATTACTTACATAACAAAGATGGAAACACTGTGCCGACTAATATACCTACCCAAAAAACCACTAAAACAATGGCTCAATTTCTATCAGCAGCTGTTCGAGCTTGTAGTGATTAGTCATCAGGCGGATTTAATAATAAAGTCACATTTATTTCATCACCATCTATTGGAGGAGTGAACGAAAATGACAAATTCAATCGAGGTCAAGTTACAAGAACTCTTTAACAGTATTCAAATCCAGCCAGAGTATAGTAGGAAATCCCTTAAGATTTCGCAGTTTCATTGGAATCAGAAATTAGATGACTTCATTGTTGAGTATGTTATTGGAAATAAGAAATACATTTTTCGCTTTGACGTTGAACGAGCCGCCAATCTGAATTCCGAATATGTCTCTCAAGATCCACTAGAGCAATTGGAATCTGAGGTGAAGTATATTAAGAGAATGCATGAGAGAGGGATAGGAAGTAAAGAGTACTACCCATTTACTGAAGAGGTATAACACAACTGAGGAGTGTTAACGATGAGTGATAAAGCGATCAAAAGCGTTGCTGGTAGCAATGAAAAGAAGTTCAAAGAGTACTTTATAACCAAATATGGTGCGAATGCACTTAACGGAAAATGTGCCCCATTTATAAGTGAGGATCAGAAAGTATCTATTTCTGTTGACAACTCTATTAAACTAGGTAATAAAGAAATTCTTATTGAAATTGATTCAGGGAACATGGCGAAGTTGTTAGTGGGACAATATGTGTTGCTAAACAAACTTTGTGATAGTGACAACGATGTATTATTTTTAGTTATACATTATTATAAAGACAAAAAGGGAATAGAATATAATCCTGTAAGAACAACAGCAAACTTAGATTTTATTAATAAAAATGTTTTTAACAACAAAGGAATTAAGTTTAAAGTGTTCAATAAAAGTAGCTTCGAACTATTGAGTGAAAAGCATGATGAGTTACAAACACTTGTTGATGCTCTTTATTAATACTAAGATAAGAAAATTTAGCTTTAGGGATATCTAGTCTTACTAGCATGCATACCTAACCTATTGTAAAATGGAGTGTTTCAATTGAACAATGAATTAGTAAATTGGAAAAAACGTGAGGGTGTAATAAAAGAATCTGTGTGGCTAGTTCAAGGCATTAAATTGTATCGAAACTTATTGGCTAAGGAACCCGATAACATTGAATATAAAATGAAACTTGCTAACTTAATGACTCGTAGTGGTAGTGATGAAAAGCTGAGATACATGAATTTAAATAATGCTGCATATATGTTTAAAGAAGTATTAGAGCTTTTCCCTCATCATGCAGAGGCGTTGTATCGTTTAGGACATATTTGCTATGAAAATAAAGATTATAACGACAGTATAGAATTTTTTTCAAAAGCTGTTGAACAGACTTTAGAGGAAACGAAACTATTCCGTTCCTATGCCACTATGTCTAAAGCTTACTATTATCTAAAAGAAGAAGGATGGGCAAAAAACTACTTACATAAAGCTATTGAGGCCGACAAAGGGAAAAATTTCACTAATGAAATCAATGAGGTGGAAAGCCTGGTTACTCAAAATGGACATTATACGATGATGGTTCGATATGCAGATGGGGTGACGCATTTGATAACGGCCAAGGCCGCAGAATCTTTGAAGGATGAGGATGTTAATGAAGTAGCTACTCTGGACGTACGACCTTATCATTCTAGCTTTTCTGGTCCGATAGATACAGTGAGTCTAGAAAGAAAAGAAGCAGAAATATTAGCTTACTTAGTAGAAAGAGATTATAAAGTTGTAAGCATAGATGAGCTTTTTAACATATGGGAAATTGACGAGGAACCTGAAGTTAATACAATTAAATCACATATATCAAAGATTAGAGGAAAGGTAAGGAAGTGCCTACCAGAAAGTAAAGACAAGATAATCACAAATAAAAGAGGAGTGGGCTACCGTTGGATATGCCCCATTCCTGTTAATATAACAAAAACACTGTAAGGAAAGGTTGGGGGAATCCCAACCTTTTCGTTTTATATTATAAGTATCACAGTTGGAGGAGTGATTCATGATGATGAAAGTATTTGTATACGGCACGTTACGTAAAGGTGAGGGGAATGCCCGGCTTCTTGATGGTGCTACATGTTTAGCGGAGCAGTGCTGGACAGATGGCGCACTGTTCGATACAGGATACGGCTACCCAGCTATGAAACAGAGCCAACTTGATCGCGTGTATGGTGAGCTTTACGCTGTTAGTGATGCCGATTTAAAAAGGCTAGACCACTTAGAAGGATATATACCTGGTGGCACTAACAACCTGTATGAACGAATCGAACAAACAGTTTATACAGACAAAGGGTCTTTTACTGCTTTTGTCTATGTAGCTAGTAACAGTAGTTTAGTAAAAAAACATATTCTGAGTGGGGATTGGAAGCTGTATCAATTCGAAAATTCCCATTCAAAGATTGTATATTTCGCATACGGCAGCTGCATGGATGATGTTCGCTTTAAAAAGCAAAACGTTCATCATTATTTTCAAAATGTAATCGGGTCCGGTAAATTACATGGATACACATTACGGTTTACGAGAAAAGCACTTGATGGAGGGCGTGCTGATATTGTCGAGGAAGGCGGCGTTGTAGAAGGAAAACTATATGACATCACTGCCGATGCACTGGACTATTTATATGGACGCGAAGGTGTCAAGGCCGGTTGCTACCGACCAGCGTTTATAGAAGTAGAATATAACGGATTATTATTAAAAAATGTACTGACTTTTACAGTCGTTGATAAAGAGGCAGAAACGGCGCCGCCAGACCATTACATGCAGGAGATCATTCGTGGTGGCACGGGTTATGTGAGTGAACAATATCTTATGGTGCTTCAAACCTATGTTAAGGAAACTTTAATGACCAACCAAGGAGGTAGATAAAATGGGTACAACGACAGCGCAAATATTAATTGGCCAGGCGCATCCGTATGAGGGTGGAATTATGCCAGACTATAGCATGCAGCTTATCGAAAACAGTGTACCGAAATGGATTCTCACACCACATGGAGTTAAAACCCCGACTGCAATTTGGATCCCGACAATTGAGCACATGCTAGAAGATGCACTCATCATGATAGGACTCTTTGTTTTAAAAGATGAAGAGCTACTTCGTATCGCCAATCAGTTTAAACAAATCAAGGATCTAAACAAAATCTCCATGTACGAGGACATACCCGAAAAAGGGTGTGAATTGATGAGAGAAAGAGTTCGTCAAATTGATAGAAACTATAAAGTGGCTCTTTCAGTTTATAACGGTTCCTCAATAGCAAGACAAGTTGATGTACTATCAAACTATCAAATGGACGTTGAAGTATGTATGCCTATCTTTGTACGTGAGTATTCCGTATGGACGAACACGCATGAGGCAAAGGGCTCGCTCGATCATATTGAAAGATTAAAATAAGTGAAAATAGAAGAAACCCTAGTTTTTGCTAGGGTTTCTTCTGTATAAGTTTAATAATGATATTTCTTATTATTGTTTACCCTTGGACTTGATTTTTGGTTCTAATAATGATAGGACAAACATGACAACAGCAATAATAATAACTGGTACATTAGCTGCTGCTCCAGGAGCTGTTCCCGCCGTAGGTATTGGCTTTACTGAGGAGATATATGTTGCTCTTACTAAGTATTCAAATACCACCAACAGGTACATTAAAGGAACTAAGGAACGGTATCTTAAGGATACAATAAAGTATAAAATACCAATGATCAACTGAGACAGCCCCCATAGACTGAACACACCAATAACCGCTGCTGCGCCGGCATCGGTAAATGAATCGAGCGGAATCGTTGCAATTGATTGCGCACCACCGTCTAACGCAAATAGGTGATGTTGGCTTCTCCAAATGGTTACGGCAGTCAAAATATAAAAGACATAAAGCGCTATTTTTTGCCCTCTATAGGTATTGTTGATGTTTTTAGGGAGTATCTTATTTATCAGTTGCATCATGTTCATTCTCCTTTATCGTTGACAGGAATTGAGCATTTAAAAGCGGCTGCCACATGGATCATATTCTTGTAAAAAAAGTAATTCCTTAGTTGGTTACTAACTTGCTACTCTATCGTTGCAATATGCATATGTAACTCAACATGTTCCTCCTCTTTTTATGTCACTTATTTTCTAGAAATATTGTAATAAGCCTATTTAATTTAATAATAGTTCAGAAAGATACTTGAAAGAAGGGGGATTTTATAAAAATTAATTCTTTGGCGTATAACTAAAAAAGGTCACAATGATTTTTACACAAAAAGTCATTGTCATTGTATTATATATACATAATCTGATCAAATCGCTGGCAATCAACAAACATTATCAAAAGTTAAAAAGCATTTGTTACATATTAAGCAAGATGATATACAAGTATCTGGAGTTTTAGCAATTTCAGGTTCCTCAGAATTATAACCTTGTTCATCGAACCTAGACCATCTGTACTTGTCACAGCAACTAAAATCGATGAAACAATAAGTAATAGTACGAATTTTTGTTATTAATAAAAGGGAAATTGAATACCAAGAGCTTTGGTGTTTGGCTGTTGAAACAAATAAAGTGTTCTATATACCTGTAAAAGATGAAGTTAAATACTTTATGTATAATGATTGGTATGATCGGAACCGTTCGAAATTTATGCTTGGTTAATTCAATTCTTGTAAAATGACTTTTACTCCAGATCATTCTGGAGTTTTTTCTTTGACTTCGTAACCCCAACAAAACAATTATCGTCAAAGTTTCACATAATCTTGCAGGACTTCCTTCCACATATATGGAAATTAACAGTATGTTATAAGGCGAAGAGACATTATGCTTAAAATAGGTGTTTACGAAGAGATTATTAACGAAAAGTTAAAGGACGAGCTTTTAATGCGTTGTAGAATTAACTGCGCTCCATAATTACTGAAAACATAAACGTAAATATGATGTAATCTGGTATGATTTTACCATTAAGATTTTTGATATTGTGAAGTTGTCCACTTAAAAATTGAAAATATGAGCAAAAGAAGGTATACAAATGGAGAAGTTTTTTGGTTTCGCTAAAAGTTTGATAGAAAAAGGCATAGCTGTTGAAGAATGCTCTTATGGAGAGAACAATTTATATGATGTTAATATTACAGATACATCTGACTTCTTTTTCTATACTCAATTGGCAAAAGAAAAAAATGGAAAAGTGTTAGATATTGGGTGTGGTACCGGAAGAATTTTAAAGAACTTGTTTGAAAGTGGCTATAAGGATTTAGTAGGGATGGATATATCTAAGGATATGTTACTTATGGCACAAGAAAAGTTAGGAGATGATGGTCTTACTCCAAAATTAGTTGTAGGTGATATGCGAGATTTTTCCTTAAATGAAGTATTTTCACTAATAATAATACCAAATTGTTCTATGATATATATTTATAATGATGAAGATCGGAAAAAGGTTTTTCACTCTGTATTTAAGCACCTAGATGTTGGAGGAGTTTTTGCTTTTGATTTTGATGCTGAAGTGGTGCCTCAAGGGGAAACAAGACCTTGGATATCCTCACAAGCAATTCATCCCAAAACAGGTGAAGTGGTTTTATCCACGGTACAGATAAAAGGTATCCATCAAAATCTACGGTTAATGAACATGATTAATTACAGGTATATATCAGCACAAGATGCAAAGATTTCAGTAAATACTTCTTTTGAAGCTACGTGTGACCCTGATAAAATGAAGGACCTATTGGAAAATGAAGGATTTACGTTAAGGGGATTTTACAGTGACTATAATTTTTCCCCATATACTGGTGGAGATTTATGTGTGGTTGTCGCTGAAAAATAATTGAATTCTTCTGCTCTCTCAAGTGTCTTAGAGTTATTCTATGAATATAGATTAGGATACAATGAAGTTTTCCACCCTACACGATGACTTATAAATCAAAGATCTTGTTCAATTAAGCAGGTGGCTTATGTTGAAGAAACGCCTGTTTTTTAACTAGTTCTTTTGCTGCATATTACATAAAGAATAGGTATTATCACGAGATTCTTTATGAATAAGAGCATTGCTACGAGTAAACACTACTACACCATTCCAAGCCACGTTTGAGTGCATGGCGTTGATAGAGTTAGAATAACATGGTATCAATGTGTGTTAAGTGTTTTTTCAATTAAAGATTTGTCCCCTCGGAATATTAGTTCAAGGGATTTTTCTGCTAGCACTTTGGTACTTTATCCTAGCAGGGGTCAGGCGCTCGGACTTTTATTCTATCTTTTGGTTAATTACGTTACTTACTGCCCTTATTACTGTATATGTTAATTATACAGAAGCTACTGCTGATTACGCACTTATTTTTGCAATTATACTATTAGGTCAATGGTATGGTATAAATTTTATTGTTGGAAGCTTTTTAACCGCCGCAATTTTTATAGCTGTTTTATCTCTAATAATGTTATTTGTTTGCCTTTTATCATTTAGAAACCTAAAACGAGCATAATTAAACTAAACCAGTTAATAGAAGCTCGTTTTTTTATTGCTTTAACGGAGGAAAATGCTTAACAAGAGAATAAGTTCAGTTTCGGTATATCATTTTATATCAATGTAAATAGTTAGAAATATGAAGGAGGCTTGCATGAAAAAATTTTTAGTCGCGTTTATTTTGATTTTTATCGGTGCCATCATAACTTTCAACATAAATAACAATCAACTAACACATCAACCTGTTCCATTTAAAAAAATTGAAGAGGTTATCGTTTTTTAAGAATATTATAAAGTTGAAAATGGTGGAGGGGGAGTTACAATTGAACATCTTGATTTTAGTTTAGACAAAGCGGAAACCGAAGCAAAACAACTTGTTCAATGGTTCAATTCAGTTTCTAACGAAGATATAATACTTGAAAATGAACTTCCTCGTGCATTAGCAGGTGTGTCCTTTGAGATGAAGAATAGAAGAGTAGTAGTCCATTATCATGAAGATATATTTTATGTTTCTAACAGAGACAAGATATATTCTTTTGTCAATAATGATATGAAGAAATACTTGGATAAAACCCTAAAACAAAACGGTGCAAATACAAAATAAGTGTTGTAGCATTAAAGATGAGCATTACCACAACAACGGTAATGCTTCTTTTGTAGGTATTGGGCAGAAGAGTTGAAGATGAAGGTAGGAGAATAATAGTTGAAATACTTTTTGTATGACTTACATTTAGCTCAAAATATAGACAATATTAGTGATGAAGAATTTGAACGAAATGATAGACAATGGCAAAAAAACGTTACAGAATACCAAGAAATATTCAAGGGATTGTCTGATCGATTACCCAACGATATTTTTGAACACTTTAATTCTTGGGGTTTTCACGACTACCGTTTAATAAAAATGGAGTTAGAACATAAAAGTCTTCTTGATTTAAACGTGCATTTCACTATTTCAAGTGATGTTGAAAATATAGAAAGTGAGAAGTTATGGGTATTGAGTTTTGAAAAGGTCTCTTTTTCTCATTATCAGCACTATAATTATGATAATGAGAAAAGTATCTACCACAGAGAGATAGACGATTGGTTATATCAGGAGTTCTTACCGATTGACCAATCAACAATATCATTCGAAGTTTTATTTTCATCAGGTGCGAATGTTTTATTACACTTTCCAGACAAATGTGTATCAATTAAAAGGATAAAATAAACACTTGTTCCCTTATTGCAGTAACGGGAGCGATAGCGGAACAAGTTAATCTCTTAGAAATCGGAGGTGAAATCACATTTTAGAAAAACAGTTTTATGCTCAAGTAGAAAAATCAGCTAAAGGGTTTTTCATTTTCGCTATTATCATTATATTATTTTTTTCTGGAATCTCATTTACGTTCGTAATTCCTGGATTGAAGGGGTTTGACCTATTTTTTATGATTTTAACGCTATTTATGTACTTTATGGTAGCGAACATATTTGTGGGTCTATTTAAAGAAAGATTATGGTTTATTCTTATGATTTGCTTATTAGTAAGTAGCCTTGGAATGGGTTGGCGTTTATGGCTTGAATGGGGGGAATTTAGTTTAGTTGAACATATGAACCCAACAGTTTATGTTGGTTATCCAATTGTTATCACTCTCATCATTACAGGGTTTTATAGCTTTATTAGTTCTGTGTATGGAAAAAAGACAAAGTTTGAGAGCTAATAAAGCGAAGGCTGTCTTTCCCTTAAACAAACATAGTGCTTATATATAATAAGTGTTTTACTTTTTCTATCAACTTGTGAAGTGATTTTGTCACTTGTTTGGATTATAATAATAGCAAAAGGAGGGGTGCTTCATGAAGTGGCAAGAAGTTAGAGAGCTATTTCCAAATCAATTTCTTTTAGTTTCCGTTCTAGATTACCATATAGAAGGTGATAAGAAGTTTGTTGATGAAGTAGCACCGATTCGTCCAATTGCAGATGAAGACGCAACGAAAGAGCTTTTCAAGGCGAAAGAAGGTACCATTGTGTACCATACATCCAATGAGGATTTCGTCATTCATATTAGGAGAGATCCTTTAATGAAAGTGAGAAGAGTTCAATGAAAATCTTTTATGATGGACAACTACTTACAACATCTTTAACTGTTGTTTATCAAGGTAAAGCATTGACAATTGATGATGTGATTATTGATACTGGTTCATCTCACACTGTCATTTGCCCAGATATTTTAGAAGAAATTGGTGTCCTCTATGAAAACGGCGACAAAATATATGAAGCTTATGGTATTGGAGGAAGTGTCCCATTTTATACGAAGGTAATGGACGAAATTAAGATTGACACATTTTCTATTAAAGACTTTGAATTAGATGTTGGTATGTTACCTAAGGAACATAAAGGATTATTAGGTCTAGATATCCTTAAAGAACATGGGTTCATAATTGATATGCATAATTTAACTATCCGTCAAAACGAAGAAAAGGGTTAGGATCGAATTCTAATCCTTTTTATATTGCATCTTTCACTAACGGGGGCTTTAGCACAACAGGAGGCTCGTCATATATTTTTGGCGAACCTTCTCTATTTTATTTAAATACTTCCGAAAAAACATTGGAATTTAATGTTAAAATAATCGTGAATTAGTAATCTTAAATTAAAAAACAGGATATTGGAATAAGTTTGAGGGGAGAACATAATGAAATATTTATGCGGTGTTTTTATTGTATTATTATTTATAGTGAATGGATGTTCGCAGGATAATACGAACTTGAAGGCATTAAAACAAGAAAATGCTCAATTAAAAGAAACGAACATGAAATTAAAAAATACTAATTTAACATATGAAGCTGAAATAAGAGAGTTAAAACTAAAAATTAATTCAATACAGAATTCAAATGAAAAAGATATGCTTTTAGAGTCTTTAAGTAACTTAGAAGGGTTTGCTTTTGAAGATGTTCCATACCCACACATCCTATATAAAGATGAAGCTGAACAAAGGATGTTGAATGCTATTAAAGATGCCCCGATAAATATTGGTAAGGATGAACATATTTTATCAATGAATACTTCATTTAAAGACGAACAAGGCAACTACCATATAGAATACAAGATTTATAAAGAAGTTAATTAAGCTAAACTAGATAAGAGTATGGGAAAGATTAGGGGCGCAACAGCAGTGGTTGGTAAAGCCGATTCACAATGGAAGATACTCAGCTTTCAAGATACACCATAACGTTCATTTAATACTCAAATATAGATTGCTTATAAGAAGATTTGGATATTTTGTTTAATGTCAACCAATGCATCGAAGGTCAGTGCTTATTGCGTTAACGGAGGCAAATGTAAAACAAGGATTTTGACTCAGCAGCTGCTGAGCCTTTTTAGTAATGGGCAGTTAAAAGCAATGAAAGAATTATAAAGAAACCATTAATTAATTCGAACGTCTATACAAGAAAGTTAATTTATAAAAGGGGTGGTTAAATGTTGAGGAAGGGAATATTAACGACGGTGGTACTGCTAATGGCAGTAGGTGTTGGAGGTGTCTATTTTAGCTTTAAGGGTAATCCAATTGAATTAAATAGGACAAATACTAGAGTTATAGAGTATGTTAACAAGCAATACCCTTCTCTAGAAGTGGTGAAGGTAGAACCATGGTATAATTTCAAATTCAATAGTTATGGTGCCTATGTTCATATCGATCGACAGGAACCAAGCACTTTTAATATCGAATTTTATCCAAGTGGAGATGTTGTTGATAATTACGTACATTTAAAACTAGAAAAAGAGGCTAGAATTATGTTAATGCCTCATATCAAAGAGATGATTCCAGAACTTGAAACACTTTCTACTGGTGTATCTCTTGATGTAGGCAATCACTATGATGAACATACTGCTTTTACTAATAAATTACCAGTCTCAGTGCATGTAGATATTCGGTGGGCTGAGGAAATTGATAGGCAACAATTTATAGATAAGGTCATAAAAGTAAGAGATACTCTTAAACATAGTGGCTTTAATATCTCAAACTATCACTTCTCTTGTGCCATTAATCAAGGTAAGCATTCTTATTCGTTATCTTTAGAGCAAAACATATTAAATATTTCAAAAGACGAGCTTCTAAATAGCCGAGAGGTTTATTTGATTGATTCACCATAAAAATAAGAAAACAAAGCTTTATCTAAAGTAACGAATAATATAAAACAGAAACTATTTTTATTCCTTCCAAAATTAACATAATAATAACGACAATCGTCTTAATTTTAAAAATAAGCAAACCTCTTCTTGAAGTAACGAGGCAAGTTAATTGAAGAAAAATGATAAAAATAGGAGAGTGAGATTGTGAAAATACCAAGAGTTTTGTTAAGTATTGGCGTAACAATAATAGTAATTTTTATTTTTCTTGGATATTTGTTTTTCGTTGAAGGGAATTATGTTCCAACGAATACAATTGGAGTTCAAGAAATAGAAGTTTCAGAAGATCAAATTTTTATGAAAGGTTATACTTCTGGCAGTGGAAATGGTTTTAGTAAGCATACGCACTTTTTTGAAGATGGAAATCTTTACATTAAGTTAAAGTATAGTATCGTAAGTAAATTTAACCCTGTTGGTGATTTTAATATAATTATTACGGAACCAACCAATGAAGTTAAAAACATTTATATTCAAGGTAACAAAAAGGACGATAATAGATTAGTTTGGGAAAAACAATAACTTTACAAGCTCCATTTTATTCATTTTGTTCTCAACTAACGGGGGGGTTGCTGAGCAAGCAGCCGTCCTCTGTTCAAGTAAAGAAGCAGGAATGTGGAAGAATGAATGACCTATCTGGAGTAGAAAATATATGTAAATATTCTTTTTAGGAAGTGAGATTTTGGAATTTATTTTTAGCCTTTTCATTGGGGTGTTGTTTTTGGTGTTTGGAGTTATTTCACTGGTTAAAAGGAAGCTAATATGGTTAGTAAATTTTGTTCTGATATTCATAGGAGTTGCCTTTCTAATTTATTCATTTTCGTCTTTATTTGGACTTATTCAATATTGAAGTAACGGAAGCGTTTCTGGAAGAACCAGAAATGCTTATTGTACTGTTGTGAGCAGTTTGGTGGAATAGGATGATGACTGTGAAGTTGAAAGTTTTCTCTGGAGGTGACATATGAAACGAAAAATAATCATTTCTTGTTCATTCTTGATTTTGCTAATTTTATTTGGGTGTTTTACTTACTATAAGGTGAATTATAAAAATTTCGATGAAGCTATAAGTGAGTCCAATGTTGAAATAGATGAAATCCTTCAAACCACTGACTATAAAGGTTATACTATCATCTTTTATAGTAAGGATGATGTTTTATCAGCAGGATTAATAGAAAAGACATTTTGGGGATATCGTTGGGGATTTGGCGCAGGAAGCAAAATGTCCAGCGAAGAAGGTCCAAAGTTAACTAGAATGTTTAGTAATTTGCAGCCAAGGGATATTAAGTCGGACGATGAACTAGTATCTCTTACATTTGGTGTAATTAATGAACCTTTAATAGAAAACGTGAAAATAAAATATAAAAAGCAAGAATTTACTGAAGCTACAATAATAAATACTATTAAAGGTCGGATATGGTATTGCTTCTCAGAGACTCCAGTTAATTATGACCCTGAAATAAAAATTGTTTATGAAGACGGAACTACAAAATCAGGATGGTACTAAACTAAAGGATGCAAGAGTTTAAGAACAAGTTTAACCATAGAACTAAGATGATAGCAAAAGGAGTAACAAAAAATGAGTGAATATTTAACGTGTAAACACAGATTAAAAAACGGCGAAGTTGTTGTTTTCACTTCTGATAAGGAAACTGTTGAAAATATTATGGCAAATACATTCTCTAATCAACACGAATTTTTCCAGTTTGCTAGAGAGCATGATTTAGAAATGATAGTATGTTCTATTATTAAGCCTAATCCTGCAGGTGAAAGTCATTAATAAAAACGATTATTCAATAACTAGATCAATACTACTAATTTGATCGACTTCCATAATTCGATTGCTATCAACTAATCTGACCTTATACTATATTGCGCAGTACAACCATACTATTCAATAATTTTTTGAAGAATAGCATTTAAAAAAACACTACACCATACTATCTACGATCAACATCATAGTAATGTTGAGTGTTTAGTCAACCGAGAGTTAAAGTAGCGATGCGTAATGCACCGAATAATAAAATGTTTAATATCCCCTTGGATGAACAGTTCAAGGGATTTTTCTGCTAGCACTTTGGTACATTATCATAGCGGGGGACAGGCGCTTTTTTTTATATAATATAAACTACTGTGAAATATTGTGTAAAAATTGTTGAGTTTGTCACGTTTGTTGAATATGTAAAGTAATATGGTTTATAATAGAAATAGGAGGTGATAGCACATGCTTGATGTTAGAGAACAAGAGCAAGAAAAATTGTGGGACAGTATTCTCACTCTTGCAAACATTGATCCGGAACAAGCAAAAGTCGTATTTAAAGCAGTCGTTGAACGATCATTACGTCACGTTGGTATGTTCACACCTTTGATTACTAGTATTCCATTAAGACTTCCAGATAATGAAAATGTTCACATGTTGAAAAATCTTGAAAAACAAATCAACAAATATTTAGTGCAAAACGAAGAAGAAAAAGCCTATGAATTTTTTGTTGAATATATTGAGGCATTAAGCAATCTTACAGAAACCGACTCTAAAATTATTCAAAGACAATTGATTGCATCAATTTTAAGACGGCAACGTCAAAAGTCTGTATCTATGTCACAACGACTCTCGACCGCAATGATCTCAACTGAAGAAGATGAACCATTATATTACACACCAAAAGAAGTAGCTAAACGATTAGGTGTAAGTGATCAAACAGTCCGACGCATGTGTGATAGAAGAAAATTTCCTGGTGCCTATCAAACCGATGGAGGACATTGGAAAATCCCAAAGGATGTCCTTATTACGACAGAAGATCAAGATGAGAAAGCAGAACAACTACTCCAGCATATCGATGCAAAAAATACGAAAGCGGGGGATATAGATGAATTTGATCTATGATGCCCCCATCCCTCCCAAAATATTTATCCCACGGTGTTATGCGGGGCGTTAAGAGTTGATGGCGCCAATCGTAAACTTCTAACAGCAGCAAGAAACCCAAATTTGTATCGACCGGTTATTTCTCGTGTTGTTTATTTGAATTTGTTCGTAATGCTACTCAAGGATTAGGGAATGGGGACAAAAGGGTTGTGTACACACAACAAGAAATTGAAGGGTTTATAAATCTTTTTTTGTCTCCTATTTTTAATCATTATATGGAGTTGCCTGTTAATAGTTTAGTTGGAAGATATAATGTGGAGACCATAATGCGAGAACATCGGCCAATTGGAGACGTATTAGTAGAATTAAGCGGGTGCAGTCATGAAAAAGCAAAAGAAATAGCCTCCTCTCAAGAAATGTCCGAGCCACTCCGACGGTTTGACCAAGATGACTTCCATGTCTGGATTACAGCCATTCAAGAAGAATGTGATTACATACTAACAACCAATCATCGCCGTTTTCCATCTGAAATAGGTAGGATTAAACGTATTCATCCAAGTACATTATTTAAAGATTTAACAAGTCCTTAATATCAAAATAGCTTTAAGATATTTAAAAGCGAGTTCCAAAGTCAAGGGAGAATCTTCATTTTAAAAAGAATACTGATTACAGAGTGCGAGATTTATTGATTCGCACTCTATTTTATATTTACAAAATGTAATATTTTGGAGGTAATTTATATATAATGTCGAATTCAATAACTACCAATCAAGAACTAAAAGGAGTTTTTTATATGGATACTGCAGACTTACTCTCATGGCTGAGAGACACAAAAAAATGTCAGACGGTCCAAAAGAATTGGAAGCCTTCTACTGTTTCATGGAACATTAATAATGATGTGAAAATACATAGAATGATAGAGAAACTCAATAGTTATTTCTTTAAGAAGTACAAGCTGTCCCTTTTTAAAAGTCAGCAATCTTATACGACTTTAATAAGGCAGGGTGAAATCGGGTTGCTTGGAATCGCAATCAAAAAGGGTGTTGTATCTAACATTTATAGTATAAATTTTTCTAATAATAAAGATGGATTAGAAAAGGTACTTGGAGATTTAATAGTGACCTCAATGATGCTATATGGGTACTTCGGCGTTGATAAAGGACAGGTAATAATTGTGTTATCTCCCAATAGTCAAAAGGAACACAATCAATTAAAGCATTATATTGAAGTGTTAAATAAACTATATATCCGTCTTGGTCTTCGGTTTAAATGTCAGATTTTTGATGATGAAAGATTGAAGGAGACTGCAGTTAATCCAGCAAATCCATCAACAATCGAAAGTACTTCACAACAAACAAAAGCAGAAAGAAGTATAAAGACTAAAGCAACATCGGTGCATGTAGAGAGAAAAATAGGTGTGCTAGTAAGAAATTCAATTACTAGGTTAATAAAAGAAAATAAATTAACAACGGAAACCGTTTCATTTTTATGCGATGAAAAATATTGCAAAAATACCTTTGATATAAACTACCCTTTTTTCAAAAGGGTACAACGTGGGATTCCTATGACTGACCAAAGAAAGATAAATGGTTACGATCGATATTGGAAGAACTATATTGTAATCAATAACGAAAAATTTTTAGTGTGCAATGACTGGTACGAAAGAAATAGAACAAAGTTTGTGATTTGGTTGGGTCAATATTTATAATGCAAATCAATCGACTCCAGAACATTCTCGAGTTTATTCTTTTGTTCAGCAGCTCTTCGCAGCCAGTCGAAAAACATATATCGTCAAAATTTCACATAATCATGCAGGATTCCCTCTGTTAATATGGAAATTATTAGTATGTTAGATCGTGGAGGGACAGTATGCTTAAAGAAGGTATTTACGAAGAGATTATAAACGAGAAGCTAAAAGACGAGCTATCCACCCTTGATGGGTTTGATATAGGTACAGAAAAGCTAGACACAGAAGAAGCTAGAAAGCTTTTATCTTCATATATATCAAATATAACAAGACGGGCCCTTTCGTATGTTCGTGAAAATGAAACGGATGATAAGCAGGCGCTGCTCAATCAAATTCGTACATGTAATGACATCATTCACGTCCTAAGCGAGCAGCTGGACGAGACTGAATTCAAATCACTGAAAATAGAAGAAGAAGGGGAAGTTCTTACTTCTATTTATTCAAAAATGAATTCCGTGCGTAGTATCCGTAAAGGCGAAGTCATTCGACCCATCACCCCTATCTCGCAAAGCTCTTTATTTACCGGATCAAATTATGAACCAAATATGCTAGGTGAGCTTAAAAAAGAAATTCTCACGGCTGATTCCATTGATATGCTTGTATCTTTTATCAAGTGGAGCGGGTTACGCTGCATTATGGAAGAGCTGGAAGCATTTACAGCGCAACCAGGTAAAAAGCTCCGTGTCATTACCACATCTTATATGGAAGCGACTGATTATAAAGCCATTTATGAGCTAAGTCGGCTCCCAAATACAGACATAAAAGTATCGTATGACGTGGAGCGAACAAGGCTTCATGCAAAAGCATACTTGTTTAAAAGAGAAACGGGTTTTAGCACAGCTTATATTGGATCTTCTAATCTATCAAATCCTGCTTTAACGTCAGGCCTTGAGTGGAAT
Source organism: Bacillus sp. HMF5848 (assembly GCF_003944835.1). Classification (GTDB taxonomy): domain Bacteria; phylum Bacillota; class Bacilli; order Bacillales; family HMF5848; genus HMF5848. The sequence continues at coordinate 2,579,715 of NZ_RWIV01000001.1, read as the reverse complement.
ATAAAAGTAACCGAAAAGGACTCGTTTGACATTGTACGCAAATTTGAAGCGACCTTTGAAAGTTATTGGAATGACAATGAGTTTCAACATTTTGATTCTACAAATCAAGACGATCAAAATCGCCTAAAGAGTGCTCTATCAAAAAATAAACAACAGACCGACCAATCGCTTCCATTCTTGTTTGCTATCCAGCCTGACGATACTGGAGTTTTTTTTACCCATTTATAACAATTCTCATCATAATTTAACAAATTCTTGCAGGATTCCTTTTGTATATATGGAAATTATTAATGTATCGAAGCAGAGGGATATAATGCTCAAAAAAAGGTGTCTACGAAAAAATTATTAAGAAAAATGAAAAAATGAGCTAACATAGAAAGAATTAAGAATTATAAATATTTCACATTATTTTTGGTACATTTTAAATATAGTTATATTTTGGTTAGAAAAGGAGGGATTATTATTAATAAAGTATCTACACAAGTAACATATAACGAATGGAATGAACTTTTATGCGAATTTTTTTTCAACGAACAAAATAAAAATAAAATTATCTATTTATATACGAACGAGAATTTAATAGAACAGTTAGGACAAATAGCTGGCTTGGCTAAACAGGAAGCAATGAATTCATTTTGTCAGAGCGTTAGATCATATGGAAGAGGTGAACCTGATAGATTATTTGAAAGGGCTTATATTTGGGGGAGGAAATGGTATAACCAGGGCATGATTGGTTTCCCCCCTTTTATTGCAGTTTTGTGTTTAACTGTTTTAGCAGCTACTAAGATGAAAACTAACCGTGACAAAAAGATAGGGGGAGGGAATTACTATTTTAGACTAAGAAATTTATTAGATTTGGAGGGTGAAGGGATTCCCCCTTTTTTTAAGAAAACAAAAGAACTATGGGGCTTTTTAGTCGAGTGGCAGAAATTGGGGCATGGGGAATTTGGATATACAAATGTTTTTAGTTTCGGAAGTAAATATACAGGGTATGCAAGATCCCAGTGTTTAATAAGGGAAAAAGAGCGAGAGGAACTTTATGAGTTTTTTCATTGGGCAGGGTACAGACCTAATTTGAAAATTGATAGTAAAACAATCTCAGAACAGCTTGAACTGTTTTTAACACCAAAAATAAGCCGCTTGTCTCGTATGTTTTTCCAAGATAAAAAGGGAATTAGAGAAGCAATTGTTAATACTACTCTATTTGAATACGAAAATTGGGATGGAACTAACAACAATTTGATTCGAAATCAAGAAACTTTTACAAATTCAGTAAAACATATCAAGAAATATAATCTTTTCCTTAGAATTGATAAAGATACTAAAAAGAACTTCTTTAATCCAGATGTTAAAGTTAGTTTTTTTGCGATTGCAGAAGAGGAATTTTTCTTCCAAGATGAATTAGAAAAGAATAAACTAAAGAATTTCCATTATAAAAATGGTACATTTTATAAAGAGATATCCATAAAAGAAATAGACACCATTTCATATGACCAGAAATATATAGTACTAGATGAACAACTTGAACTTGTTTTTAAAGGGAAAACTCTCTTTGTTTTGCGGAAAGGGATTGATATTGGTGTCAATGCTTGGATAAACCGAAATGAATTGATTGAGAATCAAGAACATTTAATAGTTTTCAGAAAGGAAAAAGAAACGGATGTTAGATTCTGGATAGATAAAAATGAGTTACCGCATAAAAACGAATTATTTGCTAATCTCCCAGAGGAATGGAGATGTGTAATTGTTAGAATAAATAGGCAGGAAACTCTTTGTAATGAAAAAATCGGATACAATTTGAGTCGAGGACAGGATAAATTAACGTTTCTGGACGGCTTAAAGGTAGGGAATATGGAATGGCTTATTGACGCACCGCCAATTATTTCTATATTAACTAAGCCTAAAACAACTGTTTATATAAATGGGAATGCATTGTTTAGCTTAATAGATGGAGATGGATTAATAGACTTTAAAGAACTAAATATTAAAAATTCTCAAATATATAAAATAAGTTTTAATAACATAGAGAAGAGTATTCTTCTAAGAAATAATCATGAGAACTTAATTGAATTTGAAAGCTTTGAGCCGAAAAAATTCTCTGATGGAGAGCTTACTATTGCAGGAACATATATTTATAACTCAATAGAAAGTTACCCAAGGCCATTTAAACAAATGGGATATAAGGCTTATTTAAATAATGGAAATAAAACTTCCACCCAAACTATTCCTAGATTTATTAACGCTATGCCATTCAATTTAGATAGATCCTATTTAGATATTGGAGTTAATTTTGTTGATTTTGAGGATAATCAAACAGATAAAATTAGACCAATAGATATTTTCTTTGAATACCTTACAATAAAAAAACAAGGAAATTGGGATGCATTTCTAAAAGGTATTAAATGGTGTTTTGGGTTTGAAAATCTTGGCTTAAAAGCCTATATAGTTAGGCAAAAACTTTCGCAATTAGGTTTTGTCGAATTTTTGAGAGATGGAGACACAATCAAATATTTTTGGAAAGTGATACCTACTTCAGTTTCCGTACTTCCTTCAAAAGATCCAATAGTTTACCTTACAGGAGGTAGAACAAGACAATCTATAAAACAACTAAGAAAGCTTAGTAACAGTAAGATAAAATTTATATTCTCAATCCCAAATATTGAATATGAACCTTCATCTATTTATTTATTAGGTGAGAATATCGAAACATTAACAAAATTTTTAAATTCCACCAATATAAAGTTCAATTGGGGTGTTGATTATTTTGCATATGATTTACTAAGATGTTTACCGGTTTTATCTGATTACATTAAGGATGCACCAATATATTCAGAACCAACTAATAGGAATAACTACTGGACAGTAAAGGGTTGGGATTTATTTAGTCATCGGTGGAGAGATAAATTAAAATCCCAGTTGAGAACATATTCAAATAGGTTCGGACATCATTTATGCCTTTATGAAATTTCTAATAATGAATTTATTAAGTTGGATAGAGAGATTGCAAAACTCTATTTAGCTTATCAAAAAAGACTTCCAATTTTTGAATATAAAAATTATTTATTGAAAATTAAGACGGAGTATCAACTACCAGAACTTTATGAAAGAGTATTAACATCTTGTGTAGGCCAATGTTCTGTGGAACTTGGTAATTATAGAGTCTACTATAATGTTCCTCATGAAATTGCAGTACCTTTAGCTCATAAATTGGGGTTTGATTTACGCTTTATTTAATAATTACAAGGTGGTGAATATATGGAAGATATTATTGGTATATTTACGAGAATGAAAGAAATGTTTATTAGGTATATGGATAGCCCATTTGCCTTAGGACATGAAAAATTGATGGAAGAACGTAAAGAAATATTAGAAGAGGAAGGAAATATATATCAATATCCTTACATTGAAGCTATGCCGAATTTTAAGAGTTCAAACAAAAATGTTAGGGAAGCTTGTAAATCAATAGGCTGGTCTACTGATTTTGGGGATTTTGCAAATAGAGGACTATTTAATAAGGATCATAATCTACATTTACATCAATATCACGCTTTTGAAAAAGTATTAATTGATAAGAAAAATATTGTAGTTACCTCAGGAACAGGTTCAGGTAAAACAGAGAGTTTTTTACTTCCTTTAATAGCTAACATTTTAGAGGAAGCTAAAAAATGGGATAAGCCGAAAGAAAAAGAACCTTCTTGGTGGAATTTACAAAACAAATGGAAACCAATACGTGAAAATGAACATCGTTCAGCAGCAATCAGAGGCTTGGTATTGTATCCTTTAAATGCATTGGTTGAAGATCAATTAGTAAGATTACGAAAAGCTCTGGATAGCGAGCATGCAAAAAACTGGCTTGATCAAAATAGAAATGGAAATAGAATATATTTTGGCAGATATACAGGAAAAACGCCAGTCCCAGGTGATCCTTCAGATATAAATAAGTCCAAAAAATTAAGAGGTAATTTTAAGCAGATAAACAGAAAACAAAATGAATTAGCTGAACACTTTAATAGATTAATTGATTCTATAAGTAATAGTCCCAACAATCATTTAAAACAAAAATTAAAAATTGAATTACAAGGTGATATAAGCGGATATCAGCTTAAGTCAACAATCTGGAATCAAAACGATATCCAGCAAATAAAAGGTAAACTTAAAGAAAAGTATCATGAAAAGTTAACTTATATTAATCAGATTAATGGAGCTGAGCTATTTTCTAGGTGGGATATGCAAGAATATCCGCCGGATATCTTAATCACAAATTTCAGCATGTTAAATATTATTTTAACGAGAACTATTGAGCAAAAGATGTTTGAAAAAACAAAAAAATGGTTAAAAGAAGATTCAAATAACATTTTTTATTTGATTTTAGATGAATTACATACCTACCGTGGAACTGCAGGAACAGAGGTTTCCTACGTAATTAGAGCATTATTGAATCGGATTGGATTAACGCCGGATAGCCCACAATTGAGAGTACTAGCTACAAGTGCCTCTTTAGATGAAACCGGAAAAGAATTTCTAGAGGATTTCTTTGGAATTCCAATTGAAAAATTTGAAATTATCTCAGGTGATAGAGAAGAATCTAATATATTCCAAAAGAGCGAGAGCTATAAAAGCTCTTTGGATTCTTTTAGTAAATACTACGATATTAGTAATCTTGAATATAGTCATGCAGTTAAATATCTTTGTAATGAATTTGGGGTTAGTTTTGATAGTGAAAATGTAGATGAATCACTGTTTCAAGCCCTAGATAACTCTGGTATTTTGCACGAATTTCTAAATGTATGCACAAAACCAACTTCTATAAAAGTTCTTGAAAAAAGAATATTTGGATTAAATCCATCAATGAAACATATAGGTGGACTCCTTCAAGCTATTATTAAATCCAGAAAAAATGGAGAAGTGGTTATACCATTAAGAACACATTTGTTTTTTAGAAATTTTCAGGGTTTATGGGCTTGTTCAAATCCTAATTGTTCAGCTGTTGATGTGAAATACAGATACGAAGGTAGAGAAATAGGAAAACTATATAATCAGCCAAAAGTTCAATGTAATTGTGGTTCTAGAGTTTTGGATTTTTATTATTGTCAAAACTGTGGGGATTCGTTTTTAGGAGGTTATAAAAGCTATGATAAAGAAGAAGGAGTATTTTATTTAACTGCAGATTATCCAAATTTAGAATCATTGCCTGACAAGGTTCCATTTACAAAAAAATATGGTGAATATGCATTGTTTTGGCCTTCACTAGATATTGATGAAGATATTAAGCCGTGGCTAAGAACATATTATGATGGCTCTAACACTAAAAGGGAGCTACAATTTTCCTGGTCCAAAGTAGAATACCAACCGCAATTAGGGAAAATTGTAAACGACAGCTATAACAACCCTAATATACATTTATATAATATTAAAGGGAAAAAAAATCAACAAGATAACGTGGACACGATTCAACTCAATAAAATGCCTGCATTTCCAATAAAGTGCCCTAATTGTTCAGATGATTGGGAGTCAAAGAATCCAGAAATAAAGAAAAAAGAACCTTTAGAAAGTACAAAAAGAACACGATCCCCTATAAGAGGTCAAAGAACTGGTTTTGATATGATAGCACAAGTTATGTTGGATTCTTTAATGAGAGAACTGCCAAGTAATGAAACCCCTAAAGCTGTTCTATTTTCTGATAGTAGGCAAGATGCTGCTAAACTATCTGCAAAAATCGAACTGAATCATTATTATCATATTTTGAGATATATAGTTGTAACCGCTATGAATAACCAGAAGAATCCAATGAAATCTTATATAAAACAATTAAAAGGGGAATCCTTAACTGAATCGGAATCTTCTGAGGCTGAAGAATATTTTTATAGTAATGAAAGTCAGGCTATGCTAATACAGGCGTATCTACAAGGTGGTTTTCTTCCAGTAAATAGGAAAGAACAAATAAAAAAATTGTTAGAATCAGACAACACTCCTCCAAAGCTAATGGATTTATGGAATTCAATTGAAAATGGTTTGGTGAATTTAGGGGTAAATCCAGGTGGATACGAGAATTCTGTAACTGAAAACGGCGGATACAAATGGATTCAACTATATGATTGGAGCAACATGGAACACCCCTCTCTAAAAATTGAAGACCTACCAAATGATCTAAAATTACTTAGGGATGACATAATGAGGAGTCTTAGAGATAATGTTTTAGCAAATGTTTTATTTTCTCAACGGAAGCGTGATCTTGAATCATTATGTTTAGCAAAAATTACTACAGATATAGATATCATCCTAGCTGAAGAGTTAGGGATGAGTTCGGATTTTTGGAGACAATTAGTAGATAGTTCTATAAGAATTTTAGGTGGATTAAGGAGATATGACCTTAATCGCGCACCTTCTGATTCGCCACCTAGTATCTTGAAAAAATACTGGAATGCAGTTGCGAAGGCACATAAATTAAATGATAAAGAGATATCACTTGTAGCTACTAGAATTTTTGAAAATTTAAAAGGGGTTAAAGATTATTTAATAACTTCTGATGAGTTATTTGTTTTACCAGCTAAGGGTATGGTCTATGTTTGTCAAAAATGTGGAAGAAATCACCTGCATGCTTCGTGTAATGTATGTACTGATTGTTACTCACCATTGGTAGAGAAAAACTTATCTGAAATTTCATTAAATGACTACTATAGATATTTAACAGAGGATTCAAAAACATACAGGAGATTTCACTCAGAGGAGATGACTGGTCAAACTGATTCTGAAGTTTCTTCAAAAAGGCAACAATTGTTCCAAGCAATCTATGATTCGAGTGATATTCCATTAGTTGATGAAATTGATATTTTAAGCGTTACAACGACTATGGAAGCTGGAGTAGATATAGGATCACTACGTATGGTGGCAATGTCAAATATGCCTCCTCAGCGGTTTAACTATCAACAAAGGGTAGGGCGATGTGGTAGACGCGGTTCCGCACTATCAGTAAGTCTTACTCTATGTAGAGGTCGAAGTCATGATGATTGGTACTTTGATAATTTAGATAAAATGACCGGAGATCCACCACCTCAACCTTATATAGATGTGAAATCTAAGAAAATATTCTCAAGAGTTTTATTCAAAGAAATGTTATTTCATGCATTTAAAGATACTGGTTTGATTGGGAAAATTGATGGTGGAAACAGTGTACATGGAGAATTTGGGTATAAAGAAGATTGGGTTAACTATAAAGAAGAAATTCAAACTTATTTTGAGTCTCGGGAGGGAAAAGCTTGTTTAAATGAAGTAGTGGGCTGCCTTTCTTACCAATCAAAAGTAAGCGAAGGTGAAAAGGAAGAATTAAAAGAGTATATTGTAAGTGGTAAGTTGGTCAATGAAATTAATATGGTATCAATGGATTCAAAGTACTCATCAAATTTCTTAAGTGAAAATTTGGCTTCGGCAGGATTATTGCCTATGTTTGGTTTTCCGACTAGAGTAAAACTTTTTCATCATGAAAAAAGATCTAGATATACTCCACCTCACTTATTAAATTCTGGAACTGTTGATAGAGATCTAGAAATAGCAATCAGTGAGTATTCACCAGGATCTGAGATTATTAAAGATAAGGCAAAACACAAATCTGCAGGAATTGCTCATTATTGGATTCGTGGAAATCAAATAGTTGCTGAAGAAAATCCATTGGGTGACATAAGAAAAGTAGCATTGTGTAGAAATTGTCATATTTTGTTTGATGATGAAAGTTTGTTTCCAGACAAATGTCCATCTTGTGAATCAGAACTTGGGGAAAGTACTGATTATGCATTTAGGTCTATACCAATCTCTGAGCCTCAAGGTTTTAGAAGTGAGTGGATAAAGAGAGATTATAAGGAAGATTTTGAATGGAGTTCACGAAGCTCTATTCCTCGATTAGCAGATGATGAAAAAATTAATGAAAATAAGAAAACTATTTTTAACATATCTTACAACTCTCAAGAAGGAAATGTATATTCAATTAATGATAACTATGGAGAGCTCTTTACTTTTCAGAAAGCCAAAAGTTCATTTGATGGATGGATTGAAGCCAGTACTGTAGGTAAAGATGGATTTAGTCCTTATCTAACTGATATAAGAAAATCAGTAGCCTTAAGCTCAATAAAAAATACTGAAGTTCTTCTAATAAGTCCTAAACAGGTTAGTAAAGGAATTACTTTTAATCCAACCAACCTAGGTGTAAAAGCAGGACTGATTTCTTTTGGATATTTGTTTAGACGAGTAGCTACCAGTATACTAGATGTTGATGCAGATGAACTACAGGTTGGTATAAGATCAAAAGTTGATAATATTCAGGAAAATACGGTAGGTCAAATATTCCTTGCAGATACATTAATTAATGGCGCAGGGTATTCTAAGCACCTTGCAAATAGTGAGATATTAGAGGAGATAATGGTAGATTTAACAGAAGAATATTCTAATATACCAAAATTAAAGGGGCATACTTGCGATTCATCTTGTTATGAATGTTTAAGAACATATGAAAACATGGGGTATCATCCGATACTTGACTGGAGAATAGGTCTAGATGTAGCTAAATTGTTAAAAGAGCCTACGTTTGTTCCCTATATCGATATAAAATGGAAAAGACTCGTTCAAAACTCCATAGAAGGTATCATGAAAAATTATCAGGGTACACAGCATGAATGGATAACAGGGATTCCGGTGCTAACATTGCCTTTCTCTGACGGAAAGCTTTCAATAATTATTGTTCATCCTTTTGTTGAAAAAAGGGATCGTAAGAATTTTAGTGATCAACTCCTGGAGATTACTACAAATTTAGAAATAATGGGTCATAAAGTGTTGAATTATGATATTTTTGATTTAATTAGGAGACCAACATGGGTAATCATGGATGCTATTGAAAAGAAAAACAATAATGATATATTGATATGGTGAAAATTTAAATTTAATCATAAAGGGTTTGATTGGATTGAGTAATACTTATAATGAAATTATTGAAAAAGCCAAAGAATTTTTCAGGAAAGAAATCGCACCTAGTCATATTACTAATACTAAAAAGCTAACAAAATTAAAGGAATTTAACCTTAATCCTTTCTTGGATAAATACAAGGCTAGTTTTTTGACGGGGAATGACGATCCGAAGAGTATTGCAAAAGCCCTAGTATACCCTAGAGTACTTGGTACATCTATAAATACCACCTTTGGCAGTAAATTACAGAAATTTTGTAGTGAGGTATTAGAGGGATTTGCATCAACTACAGCGGGAATTGATATTGAATTTAATGATAAAATTGATGGTAGGAGAAAATATTGCCAAGTTAAGGCGGGGCCAAATACCATAAATAAAGATGACGTAGAGACTATAAAGGGGCATTTTGCAGGAGTTAAAAATCTTGCAAGAACCAATAATCTTAGTATTGGGTTTAGTGATCTTGTTGTTGGAGTTTTTTACGGTACGCCACAGGAATTAAGTGGCCACTATAAGAAAATAAATCAAGAATACCCAGTAATAATCGGAAGTGAGTTTTGGTATAGACTTACTGGTGAAGAAGATTTTTATCAGAGGCTCACTGATGCTATTGGAGATGTAGCATCAGAATATGATGGAACTGAATTATTAGAGCATGTAATAGACTCACTCGCAAAAGAAATTAAGGATAGTATAAACTCTAATCAGATAATCCAAACAAATAATGGTATGGCTGCAGAGAAAAAAGAGTCATATGATGTATAAAGCAAAAAAGGAAGGATACGTTTAAAGTATCCTTCCTTTTTCATTATTATTGTTTTATTTGATTCAATACATTTACAATAGATAATCCAATAGCTTTTGCCATGTTTACTGGAACAGCATTTCCTATCTGCTTATAAGCATTTATGATAGAACAATCAAATTCCCAATCATCGGGAAAGCTTTGTATTCTAGCATATTCTCTTACAGTAAATGGCCTTGTTTCATCAGGATGGCATCTCTCAGTTTGCTTTTGAGCTGGAGAACAGGTTAATGTAAGTGAAGGTTCATCCCATGATAATCGTCTTGCCATACCAGTTCTTCCTCCACCAGAATAATAGCTTTTACCCATGTAGTCCTTTGCTATTTCATCAGGTAGGTCTCTCCAATAGCCTCCTGGAGGTACTAGGTCTAAGACCTTCTTTTTAGAGTCAGGATATTTAGAACCCTCAGATTTTGGAACATCTTTAAGAATATCTTTAAGTGTAAGCTCATATCCAAAAGGCTTAGGGAAAGAGTAGCTAAATTTATAGTCATCAACTAAATCGTTTCTTATGCCAATTAGAACTATTCTTTCTCTTTTCTGCGCTACATCATAGTCTAGAGCTCTTAAGACTTTCCATTTAACAGTATAGCCAATATCAGAAAAAACTTTTATCATAAGGGCAAATGTTCTTCCATTATCATGGTTTACTAATCCTCTAACATTTTCTGCTAGAAACATTTTAGGAAGTAATTGTTTCAATATCTGAGCATAGTAATAGAACATTGTGCCTCTAGCATCAGATAGACCCATTTTCTTTCCTGCATAACTGAATGCCTGACAAGGATATCCTCCTGATAATAGGTCTAGCTCTCCAATAGGAACATCAACGAAGTTTCTGATACCCTGTTCAGCTACCTCAATAATATCCTTTTCAATAACATTCAGATTAGGTCTGTTTTTTCTTAGAGTCTGACACGCATACTTATCAATCTCTACAAGTCCTTTAGTATAAAAACCTGCTTCCTCCAGTCCTAAAGCTAGTCCTCCAGCTCCTGCAAAAAGCTCTACAACCGAATACTCTTTATTAGCCTTTAATCCTCTTACCTCTACAAAATGACGACCCTCATAATCTGCTACATTTATTTCCTCATCCTGAGATTGATCTACTAGGGTTTCTGTACCCTCTAAAGGTAATGAAGTCTGCTCAGAGTCAATAATGTCATCAAATTTTACATCCAAGACTTCGCATAGTTTCATAGCATTAGATTTAATAGGATTAAAATTGGGGGAAAGTAGCATGGAAAGTTGATTTTTACTTATACCTAAATGTTCAGCTAACTGCTTTTGAGTGGATAAACCACGTCTTTTCATATGTAATCTGACTTTATCTTTGCTGATAGTATACAACTCATAACCCTCCATTGTAGTTAAAAAAATATTTAACTTTTATAGGGTTATTATGAAGGAGTGTCCAAGTTTAGTCAACAAAAAGTGACATAAATATACTTCGTTGTTGGAAATGTAATTATAATTTTTTACTAGTAGAACATCAAGACTAAGCTTGTATTTTTAAAGAGTCCTTGAAAGTTAAAAAAGTATAAACGAAATCCATACTAATAAATACAAAAAAATATTAAGTCATATTTTTTTATAATATTTTAATAGACTTTCTTTTTTGATTGGGTTAATATATAGATTAGATGGAAAGGGTGGTAATTTATGGGTAAAGTTGATCATGTAGGTTTAATAGATATTATTCAGCATATGAAGCGGGTTGAGTACAATATTGAAGATGTGATTTACTCGGATACATACAAATTTTCTCCGTTTGAAATGCTCCTATCAAAAATCCAACACCAGAGCTTAACTACAGCAAATGCAGTTTATCCCTCAAATATGTACGAATTTTTACAGCTTCTGAAGACCCCTATAGAAGATTGGGGCTTGTTTAACATAAAAGCATTAAAAGAGAGAAAAATCCCAACGAGTTTGATAGTTTTAAATGAAAGAACAGGTATTAGTGAAGAGGCAAATTGGTTATTGCAGGAGTATATTTCATCGCAGGAGGCTTCTTCAAGTATAGTAAGAGAAGTGCTTACTTACTGCCGTCGTAAATATAATGAAGGCGATATAGATATGCAACAAGTCTATAATAGCTACCGTGAGTTTTTAATTAAAAATCCTTTAATAAAAGTTGAAGAAGATATTGAAGAATTAGGACTTCGGTTAGGCCAGCAGTTAAAAAATGATAGATATATCATCGATCGTTTGATTAAGAGTTATGAGCGGGTACCTACTGATGACTTTTATGTATGCCCATACTGTGGCTGGACATTACAGAATAAAAGTGAGAAATATAGTTGTTTGAACCAAGAGTGTAAAGAGCATTTCAATCGATACAAGATTAATGATTATAAGGCAAGACCTTTTCAATTTACGCATAGAACCATTGAACCTGTACAACTTTCAACTGTAATACCGGGATTTAAGGAATTTGAGTTAAAAGATCGGTTCGAAAGGCAGGGTGCTCAAGTACTTATGTACCCGAATATTGAAAGTGATGGTGACTTGCAAGTTACCAAGAAAGTTGGATCTGAAAATATACAACTTAATATTGACGTGAAAAATTATAGTTATCCTTTTATGTTAGTAGAAAAATTACTTGATGAAGAAAAAAGTGGGCTATTAAAAAATGTTGTAATAGGAATTCCAGATTCAAAAGGGAAGAAACGGTATATGAATGCGCTTAAGAAAGACTTGATGCATCATGATTTACAGGTTAAAGTTTTTACCTTTAGTGAGCTAGTTAATATGGTTAAGGGTAGGTGATAATGTGTTTAATGCCAAAAGTGATATTTTAAAGCCGATTATCGATGAGTTTAAAGAGCAAACGCGAGTGTATTTTGAAAAAAGTGGAGACCAGATAGAAGAGCTGGTAACTCGGTATAGTATTAACAAAGGGAATGAATATGTAGAAAGAGGCTTAGCCATAAGGAAGTTTCTTACTTCAATCGTTTCCGTAGAGTTAATTCTAGATGTTTTTGCAACTATATTTAGTGAATATAAGACCTATCATACAGTGGATGATGTATGGGCTATTCTCCCAAAATACAACTCTGTTTTACCCGATGTAGATGTAAGTGAGGATTTTAAAATAAATATTCTTAGGTACTTGTTTGCGCAAGAGTTTACCTACCCTAACTGGAAAAGGGCAATTGCGGAATATGAAATTGTTGATAGGAAATTAAGAAAATTTTCAATTGATACTGAAGGGAAAATAGAACAAATCCAACCTCTTTATTTTAAGAATAGAAATTCCTTTTATGCAGATGTCTTTAATAAGGAGTCCTTAGTAAATGTAGGGAAGATTAAAATGAATTTTATTACCTCAGAAGACAAGCCATACTTCCTTAAAACTAAGCACGTTGGAAATAAAAGAGATAAAGAGGAAATTGAGATTACCTTTAGATCAGGTGATCAAGAGAAAAAAGGATTCCCTCCTCATTTGATTAAATCAAAAGATTATTTAAACCAAAAGTTGAAGTCGTGGCAGGTTCCCACAAATAGGAAAAAGATATCACGTGACCTTTTATCCTTAAAGTTGCAACCGAATGGTTTGCATTGGTCGGACAATTCTATCGAATTACTTGGTGAACAGGACAAAAGTTTGCAGCAGCAGTACAACGATTTACAGAAGACTTTTACTATAAGGAGTGTCAAAGGACTGCAGGAGTTGCAATATAAAGATAAAACAGGAATTGCCGGGATTACTGGTGTAGGAAAAACCAACTTACTAAAGTATGAGATCCTTCGTCTAGTTAACTTATGGAGAGAATACCCGGAACAGTTACAACCTGGTGAAGGTGCTAGGATCGCTATTTGGACTTCTAATGTTACAGAAGTATTAGACCTGACTTTAAAGTTGCATGAAATTGGTGTTAAAGCAGTTCCGATTATTGGCCAGCAAAATATTAAACAGCACCTATCAAATTATATTAAGAAGGTTAAAAATCAAAGTAAATCGAATTCGCTTAAGAATCCCTTAAGTGAACTATCATTAGAGTACTTATTGCAATTTTTTAAAGGTGAGTGTTCAATCCATCGTTTATTAGATAGAGAAGATCTGTCGGGTAAACCACCATGCAGAGAATTAAAAAATAACAAAGATGAAAGAGCAAAAAAGCCATCTTATGATTGTCCGTTGTTTGAGACGTGTGGGGCATATATAACGGAAAAGCATTTGAATGATGCACCAGTGTGGATTGGAACTCAGCATGCCTTCATGTATAGTAAGCCGATGCCACTTGTAAACCCAAGAGATCTAACATATGCAGAAATTGCTTATGAAGAAATGGACGTAATATTTGTAGATGAAGCGGACGATGGACAGGAAAAAGCGGACGGAATCTTTTTTTCTGAAAATGACTTAATCGGAAGTGATAGTACCCTTTTTGAAAGTCAGTTTTTAAAAGTGAAACATGAATTTGATATTGAATATGGTAAAGCTGGATCTTACCTTGTAAGGCAGTGGCGTAGTCACGTTTCCAGGGCAAGTGATGCAATCCACCATTTATATGACCTAATGAAAAATAACACATATATTAAGAAGAAATATAAAAAACAGGTATTTAATGTCCATCAGGTAGCGCAACACTTAACGGAAATGATATTTGGAAAAGAAAACATTACAAATATAAGTGATCACCCATTTTTTGAATTACTAGTGGAAGCCTATAGAGACAAAGTTAGTAATCTCAAAACCTTAAATCCTAGCAGCTTTTTTGATAGGGCATTTCGGGATTTTTTTGAACAGTTAGAAGAAGTACAAATATCCTATCTTTCTCGTGAGCTTAAAACGTTAAGAGAAAAGGAATTAAGGGCAGACTTACTTAAGAAAATACTAAATGATGATTCTGTTTTAAGTAGCATGGATTCGGAAAATGTTGATAATGCAGAGTTTCAATTATACTTTTTTGGTTTATTGATGGAGTTTGACTTTCATTTCAAAGCATTACTAGATATTAAGCCTGCTATAGAGGAAATAAAGGATACTAAGATTGATGGTGTCTCAAGTCAGTATAAATCAATATTAAGGTATCTACCATTTATCCCAAGTTCTCCTACAGGACGCCATTTTCAATATTATTTTAGAGGAGAAGAGAATGGAGAAAACGAAGATCAAATCGGAATATTACAGATGTTTGACTATCACGGCATAGGAAGAGAAGCTCTCTTTGAATTTGCTCAGCTATTCCCTCAGTTAAATAAACAACAAAATAATTATAGTGACGGCCCTGCTATGGTTTTTATGTCAGCAACTATGTATGCAGAGGGGTCAAAGCATTATCATGTTGATGTGCCTATTGATTACTTACTAGAACCAACAAACCATAAACCAAATGTTAAAATACATCTTCTACCTAAATATATGGAAAATATTAAGGGAGAATATACTCCTATACTTGTTTCTGGAAGCAAAAATAAAACAGAAAATCTTCGTAAGTTAACACGGGAGTTAGTAGGGGATATTCGTAAGGAATTAAGACACTGGTCTGATGATAATAACAGGAAGGTAATGCTCGTAGTAAATTCATTCGAGCAATCAAAGCTTGTTGTTGATGTCTTAAGAGGAGAGTTTGGTGACAAAGTAGTTGGGCTTGATGAAGTAGGGGATGTAGAAGAACTTCCGCAAATGGATATTGATATTTTAGTAGTCCCTCTTCAAAGTATAAATCGTGGTTATAATATTTTACAGTATGACGATATAAATAAGAAATTCCTTAACAAAGCATATTTCGGTAGTGTATTCTTCCTTGTCCGACCACTAATTCCTATAGAGGACATTAGCAATATTATTAGAATGCTAAATGGTAAATATAAATCTATTGAGCATGAATTGAATCAGTTAAAAGTAGAAGGTAACAATGAAAAACTATTTTATGAAGGGGTAAAACACATCAGAAGACAATCAAATCGATACTTTTACAACCTTCTTTCTTATAAGTATTCGTGGAGCGATTTGAATGACGAAGATAAAAAAGCAATATCATTGTATGTATTGGTAAATCTAATTCAAATGATTGGCCGCTTAGTTAGGGGACAAGCAAGTGCGCGTATCTTCTTTTGTGACGCTTCGTTTGCAACAGATAAACTTAATAATAACTCTAAAAGCTCAGATAAAAGTATGCTCACCATGATAGAAGAAATATTTAATCAGGAATGGGAAAATGAAATGGCTAAGGATGTATTATATTCCTGGTTCATAGAAGGATTAAAAGATATGGAAATCATTGATGAACAGAATGAGGTGTTACTAATATGAACGAGGATAAATATGTCATTCATCAGTTGAAGTTAGATAGGAGCCAGGCAAAAGAGCATAAAGTAAAGGGTGTTTTTTTCTCTGATGAATTAGTTAATGTTTGGAATCAAATATTGGATTTATCTTCTGAAAATGAAAACAAATTAAACTTTTTATTATCTCCTTTTAGATATAAACAAGGAATAGAAAAAGATTTAGTTTGTATGACCTTTCATCGTCATGCGTTGACAGGCCAGCAACCCTGGCTCATTGTATCTAAGGATATGTCTAATTTAAAGATTCAAATGATTAATAGTTCTTTGATACGTTATTTGAAACAAGAATTAGAGGATAAAAAAGAAAAATATCAACTTTACTCTATATTAGGTAAATTACTAGGTGGTATCGATCCAACTAACGTTACTGTAAATGAGTTAAGTCTTGATCAATTAAGAGGTTACACTCAACATGAAACATTTTTAAATAACTACATTCTTCAATATGCCAGTGAAAACATTAAAAGTGTATTAGATGAACCTCAATTAAAACTAAGGAAGAATTATAACAAAGATGGAGAATTAGCAGAGTGGGAGTTTCCGGAGGAGTGGTTTCAGGTAATTGACACTTTTTCGCCGAAGTTTGAACTTGTATCTAAGCCTTTGTATCAAAAGGACAAGGATAAAAAAGTATTTTCTTACGTAATTAATTTAGCGATAGAAACAAATGAAAATGACATAACGGTTACAGTAGTTACTAAAGGGCGCCTTATTATGACTATGTCATTATTCAAGAATGGAAATTGGACATTTAATAGAAAGTCAAATGGTAAATTTCAAAATAGGTCCTTATACAAAATGAATCACACATCAAATAGGATAGTAAAAATACCTTTCAGCAAAAACAAGTATCAAAATAAAGTATTTTCCTGGGATTCAATTAAATATGAATCAATAACGGGTGAAACAATTGAAGCAGTTGGTGATATTGCGATATCACCTGAGAAGTTTATTAATGACTACATGATTCCAATTACACATTCCGACCGTTCAAATTATAAGTATCTTATCAAAAGAGGACTGCACCCTAATGATCACTTCTATCTTTTTGAATCATTTCAGCATATGACAAATGATTTGTTAAACAGAGATTGCAATCCAGATGAAGTTATCGATACTCAATTAAAGAAGAAAGAGATTGGTAGTAGGAGGATCCATGATACCTATTTTGAGCGTCAGGGAGAGTTAGTAAAAGTTTTTGTTGTTTCTACTAATGAAAATATTTTGTCATATTTAAATGAAGTAATGGAGAAATATAGAGGTGAAAAGGTTGGTAAGAATGGTGATATTGAGAAAGTAAAGGAAGCGAGGTTTGATGTAGAGCAAATCTCCGATGGTCGATACCGTTTTTATGACTTGGAAGATAGTGATAGACATACGATGGATATTGAGTTTGTTCTAAAACCAGAATGGTTAAAGCACTATAAACCATTAGACACCGAGGTTGACCGTAAAGAGGCTATAATAAAAAGAATAGAAGAAATTATAGCAGCAACCTCTAGGGAAGATGTTCCTTCGTTTGTTTTAGGGGAAGTAGATCAATATGAAGAGTGGGATCCTTCAGACCCTAAAAAAGCCTACGAATTAGGGTTCTTACAACAAGGGCTTCTCTCTCAATCTCATTATTCACAGGATGCCTCACCCAATGATTTTGTGAATCGTTTAAAGGGTGGAATGGATGACATTCTTATTCGATTAGGTTTTGTTAATCAAAAAATCTATAACTTATTGGAACAGGAAAGCCCTTATGAGTATTATTACTTTCCTCAGTTTATAAAGGCTCGATTACCTAATGGCCTCGAAGGAGACATATTATTACTGGTTCGTTCATTTAAGGGTAAAACAGAAGTAAAGTATTATCACCCCAGCAAAGAAACGAATTGGTTGTCGATACAAGATGGTGTTGTTGAGCTAAGAAATATAGAAAGCTATTTTATGAAAAATAAAGCAAATGCGAACAAGTTTATAATTGAAAATTGTTCAGGTAAAAATAATGTAGTTGTGTATGAAGAAAATGTTGAAAAAATGCCGCTATTGGAAAAAGATTTACCTTTTGTGGTAGCAACCTTTAAGACTGATGAACTTGCACCTGCAGTTACAAAAATAAGTGAACGGACCGGAAATATTACATTAACACCTTTTGTTGTGAGGAAGGGGAATGTTTTTTATACAATAGGAATGAAGTTGCCAAACACGATGAAATATCCTATGCATGTGAGCAAACAAACATTTTCGAATGATCTTCCTACGAGGGTAACTCAACGTGTTCGAGTTTCCAATGGTGATGTTCAAGTTGCAATAGACTTACTGATGCTGCGAATGATTCCTATAACATTTGGTAGCTATCTTAATAATCCACTACCATACCATATATTTAATAAACATTTTTATGAGCAGTATTTAGAGGTTGAGAAAGAGAAGAAAAAACTTTCTCGGAAGAACAACGAAGTTCAAAAAGATTCACAATTAAGTTTTAATTCTTAAACCTTAATGTAATGTTAATAGCTTCTCATTGATTCATATTTGGAAAATCGAGACACTTTCTTTGGCTAGAAATACAACTTTATGAACTTAATACTATTAAAACAGGTAATGTAACTGTCTTAAATCACGACGATTCTATAACGTGTATTCATTCAGCATGTTATCTCAATTAAGGCAGATGATGTATATGTGAATTTCGCTGGGTTCATTGTATATTTGATTGTATCGAGGAACTCCATAATATATGCTAAATCGAAAATCCTATATAATGGAGTTCCTTATTTAATCTTATAGATATATCTAGTTCTAAAGATAATAGAAAAATGGTTTGTATCAATGAATTTAAAAAAGTGTCGAACTTCTTAGAGAGGTTGGAAAAGGTTTTTTACTGACCATCTAATTTGTAATTTGAAAGTACGCTAATAAATGTTAGGGCCTTTATTTTTATTTAGAAAAAATGCAGTTGATAGGAGATGCCCATGCCAGTATATAATAAACTCGTTCGAGACAATATCCCGCAGATTATTGAGGATACAGGTAAGCAATATAGTTCAACGAGTTCTTTCAGACAGTGAGTTTGTTGTTGAAGCTAAAAAGAAGCTTTTGGAAGAGGTAGAGGAATATAATCAAGCTATTAATGACCATGATGCTATTGAGGAGTTGGCTGATATTCTTGAGTTAATTCATACACTAGCAATTGTACATAAAGTTGATTTTGGACGAGTTGAAGAGGTCCGTAAAGAAAAAGCAAGGAAATGTGGTGCCTTTAAGGATAAAATATTATTGATATATGTAGAAGACTAATCTTGGGGTGGAATGTCATGGATAGACAAGAACTAATGTCTCGCATTGAAGGGTTATCTATATGGAGAAAAGGCGACCAACGAGCACCACATAAACCATTGTTGATATTATATGCATTAGGACAGCTTCGGTCTAACAATAATAGGTACTTAAAGTACGAGGACGTAAAAAGTAAGTTAAAAGAGCTACTAATGGAATTTGGTCCTCTGCGAAAATCCTATCATCCTGAACATCCGTTTGTTCGATTGAGTAACGATGGGATTTGGGAGTTAGATAAGCAGGTTAACAGGCAGAAATTTACGGATAAGCAATTATTGCAATCTGACATTGCAGGTGGATTTACCAATGATGTTTACTCTATGTTAGTGAGTGACCCTGCGCTTATACAGAAGGTGGCACAAACCGTTCTTGAATTGCATTTCCCTGATTCCATCCATGAAGATATACTGAATGCAGTGGGGCTAGACTTTTCTTTTAAAGAAAAGAAAGCGAGAGATCCTAAATTTAGAGAAAAAATATTACGCGCTTATGGCTATAGCTGTGCTATTTGTGGTTTTAACGTACGTCTAGCTCATACTCTTGTTGGAGTCGAGGCAGCCCACATTAAATGGCATCAAGCGGGTGGACCTGATACAGAGGAGAACGGGATTGCCCTTTGTTCTCTCCATCATAAGCTGTTCGACAGAGGTGTGTTTACTATTTCAAACAGTAGACAAATGATAGTCTCTCAGGACGCACATGGTACGCATGGGTTTAATGAATGGCTAATGAAATATCATGGAACACGAATACGAGAGCCGATTGAAATGATTTATACACCTAATCAAAGTTTTACAACATGGCATGTTCGAGAAGTGTTTCGTGGGCCGGAGCGGTATACGGTATAATTATTAAGAAGGAACATTTTACATAGAATCATATCAAGGAGTTTCAGATGAATAAAAGGAAGAAGAAAAATAAAAATCTTGGTCCTCGTCGGAAGCGGTGGGGACGTAAAGTACGAATGGAAAATGCGAAAGAGTGGGTCAAGACGTACACTGGGAAGAACATCATTAAAGGGTATAGTAAATGGTACGCGGTTGATTTGATTTGTGCGATGAATGAGTTAGAGATGCTTGGATACCCGATAACAGAAAAGCAAAAAAAGGGTGTATATGAATCTATTGAAACGAAGAAAAAGCAAAAAGAAGCGAGAAAGTTGAAGCGACAGCAAGATGAGTTATCTGATTTTGAAGAAGCAGGATTTGCCTTTGTTGCCGGCTATACAGAAGGTGGTATGCCATTTGGGATAACATGGGATGAGCTTGATGAATCTGATGAAGATTTTATTTCACCAAGTTCGCAAACAATTGACATAGATGATGAAGATTTACCTTTTTAGTGGGGGATTTGATAGGATTTTTTCAAGCAGACTTCACAGGGACGGATGCTCAAGTTTTAGCGAAAACGAGCTCCGTCCCTATTTTCATTTCACCTTCAACGTCAAAGGCATTCCTTTTTTTACAGTCGCTGTTATGACTTGTGTGTTAGGTGGGGTTAAATGGGTAACACTTTCTAAGTTGTCCAGGAAAATGGGACAAGGGTTGTCAGGATAACGAGAGTTTAGAAATTGAACGATTTCTAGTGAGCAACGGACTTTTTCGCTTTTTGAGAGAGTTCGATAAGGACGGTCTTTATAAAGTATTTGAAAGTCCGGGCGTAGGTCGCCATTTTTTAAACTTTTGAACAAGTGAATTTCGGTAAACATTAGATGCTTGTTCACTTCGGTTTGGTATTGATTGGCGAGAGAGCCCATGTTTTGTTTTATTTGTTTCACTTGTTCAGATAACATGTTCTTTTGTTGTGTGAGCTCGTTCAGTTGTTCTTGTACACGTTTATATTCAACTTTTAAGGTATGAAAAGCTTTGTCTTCTGTAGGAGTTGAGATCATCTGTGTATGTTGCTTCAACTCTTCCTGCTGCGATAAAATTTGTTGATGTTCTACTTTCTTGTTGCTCACTTGTTTCATCAATTCATCAATTTTTTCTTGAATATCCTTTTCATTTTTAAAATAATCAGCATGAAGTCGCTCGGCCACCTCAAGTGGTATTTTTTGCTCACACGTCGGGCAGCAATCCTGTATAGCTTGTCGGTTCATTTGCGACTTCGATAGCTCTTCTTTTAAATATGATATTTTATCAGTTAGTAAAGTAATCTCATTTAAAATCTGTTGTGCTTTTAGAATGAGCTCTTGTTGTTGCTTGTCCATGTGGTTGTCTTGTTCTTGTGCCGTATAGGAGTCAAGTTGTTTCCTCAATAACGCCTTTTGTCCTTCATAGTATGCTTTAGAGCTATCAGCTTGTCTTTGTTGTCTGGCGATATTGCTTTTTTCTTGCTCTAGTTGATCAAACGTATCATCTCCACCTGTAATCACTTCAATGATGAAGTGGCGAGCTGTACTACTTTTTTCCTCTACAAAACTCTCTGGATAGAAGCGATATACAAACGGTTTGTAGTCGCCTACTATATCAATAACATCCTGTTCTTTTACTAACTTCTGATTGAGATAGATTTTTGCTGTGCCATTACTAGTTAAATTCCTGGTGATGTGATATGTCGCATTTCTTAACGAAAATACTAGAGATACTTTCATATTTGCTTGGCCTTGTTGCACGTAGTCTTTCACATAAGTTTTGTACCCGTGCTTCGTCACGCCAAATAAACAAAATACGATGGCAGCACCAATCGATGATTTTCCTGCAAAATTATCCCCAAAGAAGTGGTTGGCGTCACTGCTAAATTGAAATTTTTCGTAGGCATGACATGTAAAGTTTTGTAATTCTAATTCATGTATAATCATACTTTTGACCTCAGATAGTAATTTTTGATACTTATAGTATGTCATAATTACTACATATTGGAAACAGAGTGAATATGAATTTTGGATTTTTTTCATAAAAATGCTGTTATTAGAAAATTGCTCAGGGATAGGGAATAAATGGTACTATAGAGGTAGGATTATTTATTTGATGAAGCCAATAGTGGCTTTGTGGAAGAGATAATTTATAAAAAGAAAATATGTTGAGGCGGTTCTTATGCTTCCATCAAAAGATATGAATTACTAATGTAATAGGAGCTTACAATTGATGAATATTCCTTTAACTTTTCAAACTAAAATAGTAGGAGCGTTTGGCCAAGCGGGAGAGGATTGGTTAGAGGCACTAGAGCAGAAAGTGCAATATTTTCTTGAAAAATGGAGCCTTACTAGTGAAGGGCCAGTTTCGAATCTTTCTTATAATTATGTTTTAAAAGCGACCGACTCACAGGGACGGGCTGTTGTATTGAAATTAGGCATTCCAGGCTTTGATTTTAATAACGAAATCAAAACGGTGCAAGCGTATAAAGGGGAGGGGTGTGCCAAGCTGTTGTTGGCAGATGCTGAGCAAGGCGCGATGCTTCTTGAACGACTTTCCCCGGGCATCATGCTTGCTGATGAGAAAGATGAAGAACTTGTATTACACGAATATGCAAACGTGTGGCGTGCACTGCGAAGACCCGTTCCCGCAGATGTCACGTTTCCAACGATCATGGATTGGGCTTCGGGCCTTACGCGCTACCAAGCCAACTATCGTCATGACGACGGTCCGATTGCAAAAGATTTGATCGTTTTAGCAGACACTTTTTTTCGAGAATTAACAGAAACATGTGATGAGCCAGAACTTCTTCACGGGGACTTACATCATGAGAACATTTTATATGCAGAAGACCGTGGTTGGTTAGCGATTGATCCAAAAGGGTTGGTAGGGGACCGGTATTTTGATACTGTGTCATTCTTGGTGAATCATTTACATACGAAGCCGAATCCAAAGGATGTCTTGACATTCCGAGTAGATTTTCTTGTTAAGAACCTGGGACTAGATCGCGTCCGCTTGTTAAAGGCAGCCGTAGCGATGTCGATCCTGTCTGCATGCTGGGGGATTGAGGATAAAGATCCGGACTGGGAACATACATATAAATATGCCAAGTGGTTTCATGACATGCTTGTTCGTTATGAAGGTTGAATATCTGGAGGGAAAACGATACAGAAGAGACATCAGTTGCGAAGCTAATGATTTTTCATGAAAAAATCATGCTAACTTTTCCAACATCATGTTCGAAGGTAACAGAAAATTCCTCTGTATTTTTGAATATAAACATGAAACCAAGCTAGCGGTGGTTCTGCAAGAGTATTTTAGAGAAAAATGAATGAATCGATGTTTAGGTATGTGGTGTGAGAAGTCAGGTAATGCTTAACAGGGTGAGGACACTGTGTTGCTTTGGGAACCAAGAAGGAAGCAGGAGAACCGTCCCCATTCACTTTACTTTTAGGAGATGATCTTAATAAGATGACTGTTTATATAGCGTTGTTACGGGGTATTAATGTGGGCGGTAAGAATAAGATTAAGATGGCAGATCTAAGACTGATGTGTGAATCAATCGGTCTGAGTCAGATAGAAACGTATATTCAAAGTGGGAATGTACTCTTTGAATCAAACGAAGAAGAGCACACATTACAGAGAAAATTGGAACATGAGATTGAAAAGAAGTTCGGTTTTTCAGTTTCTGTTATTTTAAGAACAGCAGACGAGTGGAAACGGATCATGTTGGATTGCCCATTTACGGTGAACGAAGTAACAGAAGCTGAAACAGCAAATACCGAAGGGGAAAGCTTATATGTTGCTATGTTATCGGAAGCCCCTCAGCAAGAAAAATTAGATGAATTGAATTCTTACAAAAGTAAAGTTGATGATTATCGAATCAACGATCGAGATTTGTACCTTTTGTTTC
Organism: Bacillus sp. HMF5848; assembly: GCF_003944835.1. Classification (GTDB taxonomy): domain Bacteria; phylum Bacillota; class Bacilli; order Bacillales; family HMF5848; genus HMF5848. Next base: position 2,555,566 of record NZ_RWIV01000001.1, on the reverse strand, counting down.
AACATAGCATACGAAATTCCAAGCTGGCCAATAATCTTCAAAAGCTGGATGTTCCGATCACTATCCGCAATTGGAAAACAATAAATAAACTGTATGCAATGGTTAAAGCAAGGAAAGCTGTGACATAAGTAGTTAATGCCATAAGCAATGGTAAATAAACTGAATAAGGATTTGGCAGTTCTTCATGTTTTGTAAACCGTTCCGTTTTGGGATGCATCTTGATGAAATGACATACTAATTGGCATAGGAAGTGACCTATGCTAATTTCTTATAATATAAAGGTTTTTAAACTCTTTCTTGAGAATCTGCATCTAAAATGACACAATAAATTTATAAGACAAAAGTTGTTGTACACTTAAAAAAGGTTGCCAATTAGCCTTTCATTTTGGGTGTCAGTTTAACCGTCACTTCATTTAATAGTTATTGAAAATACATAAGGATTTATTGAACTAACGAAGCAGTTTTTTGGAACAAGATGTTCCTATCTTGAATAACTAATATTACATAGTACAAGGGGATATTTATGAGTTTATCATTAGGAAAAGTTTCTATGAGTGAGAGTGAACTAAAAAGTATATTAACTAAGATTAAATATGGAGAAAGTGATTGGCAAGAGGTGGATAAATTATTGATAATAAAGTCTATGCTAGCGCATATCGGTTCAACAGATGGCGAACTCCGCGACCAATTGATTTATACCTCTTTTTATAAATTGATAATTGAGAGTAATCAACTAGAACCTGAACTTTTAAAAGAACTATTAGATGCTTGTTTAAGTGAACTAATTTTTAAAGGAATCGGTGAAAAAGAAACGGATACAGTCTTCACAAGAGCGTTTACTACACTTTTAATAGCCTTAATATTGTACAGAGATAATCAAGCAAATTTCTTATCACCAAGCACAGTATATAGCATTAAAGAGAAGTTAATTAAATACATCAACCTTGAGAGAGATTTAAGAGGATATATTGCTGGTAAAGGGTGGGCACACAGTATTGCACACGTAGCTGACACTTTTGAAGAATTAGTGAAAAATCCAAAATTAGACACAGAATTTTATCCAGAAATACTAAAGACATTGTGGAGTAAGATTCTAATATCTAACAGTGTCTATGTACACGATGAAGATGAAAGGTTAATTATACCTATACTCGAAATGTTGGAAAGAGGAATGGACTTAAAAAAAATAGAAGAATTAATTCAATACTTGCCGATTGAATTAAAGTCTCAAAAGGAGCAGCTTGAGAATGAAAATTATTGGTTCTTAGTGTTCAATATTAAAACATTCTTAAAAAGTTTTTACATAAAAATAAACAGAAATTCTAAATTGCTATCACTTCAGAAAAGTATTGAACAGTGCCTACCAAAGATATATTGAAGGTATCTCTTCATTTTGTCTGATATTAGATTAAGCGTATTACTTATTCCATATAAGGGGCGTTAATTGAAGAAGCGCCTTTGTTTTGAGTGGATCTCTTAATGCGCAGTACAACCATACTTGTAAATAAAAAATTATGTAAGATCACTCTTATAAGGTGGTCTTTTTTTCGTAGTAGACGATTACTGTGCAACCCCGATCTCAAAATTCATGGGAAATATAAACAAAAGTTTGGTTTATTCTGGTATGATTTTATTATTAAGATTCGTGATATTGTAAAGTTGTTCACTTAAAGTAACGAAGCAGGTTAATGCAATAACCGAATTTATTTTGAGTAATCGTAATAATATCATGGGCGATTTTTAGGAGGGTTTAGAGTAAGCTAATCTTTAATAAAAGTATCAAACCTGAAATTTTAATCACACAAAGGGAGTGAAAAGAAATGAAATTGAAGGAATATTTCTTAAGAACACCTGCTACACTAACTCTGATAGTTATTAACATTTTAATATTTATAGCTTTAAATGTTTCTTCGGACTTAATTGATATATTTCTGCTGGACCCTGATTTGAACAATATAATGAATAGACCATGGACATTATTAACAGTATTTTTTTCTCATGAAATCCATATTCATATTCTATTAAACCTTTTACTGATTTTTGTGTTTGGGACACAATTAGAAATGGTAACAAATAAAAAAATGATGTTTTTAACTTACATTCTTAGTGGTTTTATTGGAAATTTAGCTATTCTAGCATATGCTCCTCTAATTGGATATAGTGACGGTCCAATAGCAGGAGCATCAGCGGCGGCTTTTGGAATAGTTGCAGTTTATGGAACGATCAAGCCCAATAATATCATTTTAAAATCTAAATCTAAATATTGGGTTTTAGCGTTATTTATCGTAAATGCAATTCTAACAATACAAAATCCTGAAGTTTCAATAGGGGGACCTGCCCATGCAACTGGAATAGTAGTTGGATTATTCTTAGGGTATTGGTATAAAAAAAGATTTGGTGTTATTGAGGTTTAATATAAAAACTCTGTAACCTTCAATACCATGAAAATTAATGTCTGCATTATTGGAAAATGACTGTTAAAAGATAAGTCATTTCAGGAATGAATGAAAAATTATACCGTCAAATTAATAGTTTGAATCAAATAGATGACAACCAAAAATCAAATTTGTTAAAGAAATTAGAATCATTCACATACGAGAACAAGCTCTGTCATGGTGACTTTCATTTATTTAATTTAATAAAGAAGGATAATCAAGTGTTAGTTATAGATTGGGTTGATTCAAGTGCAGGAGATGTTCGTGCTGATATATATCGGACCTATCTTTTATTTTCCCAATTTTCTTTAGAATTAGCTGAGGTGTACTTGCAACTTTATTGTGAAAAGAGTGGACTTCTAAGATCTGAAATTTTTCAATGGGCTCCAATCATTGCTGGAGCAAGATTATCTGAAAGTGTATCAACGGAAAATTCAGAACGACTTTTGGAGATTATAAATCACTATTGCCCATTATAACATCACAATCCTTGTGCATAATTTCACTTAAAGTAAAGGGTGCATGAGTTGAACAATGGGCTGTCAATTTGGCAGCCTTATAGCGTTTAAGTGCAGAAGAGTTTAAGAGAGGTATTAAACCATTAACAGAAGAAAAGGTGAGAAGAAAAATAAGTTTCTTTACGGGAATTGGATTGATTGCATTAAGTGGTATTTTATTTACTTTGGAAAGGACCATCCTGAAAGACCAAAACTTCTAGAAAAGAAAGTACCTAAATTAGACTGCTTATGGAATGATGTACTGCATTTCCTACCACTTCATCCCTACCACGTTTATAAAGCTCTCACAGACTTAGGAATAAAAGCTAAAGCGGAACAACAGTTTTATAGAGTACCTATCGGTCAACTGCAATCAAATAGAAATGCCATATATTTTTATTCAAAAGAAAAATATGAGGAACCATCTGCTAATATTGATGTTGATGAAATAAAATTCTAGACACTGATGAATATAAGGAGCTAATAGAGATTTCCTAGAGATACGATAGAATACCGACTTCCATAATGTGATTATTATCAACTAATCTGACTTTATACTTTATTGCGCAGTACAAAGATACTTGTAGCTAAATAATCAACTGAGGCGATCACTAATAGGCGGTCGCCTTTCGTATTGACCTGTACTGTTCAATACAAAATATTAGGCAAACAGTAGTATTTTAAGCAACTATACAAAAAGTATGAGATGTAGTATCGACTTCTGAAGGTATTGCATCATCGTTTATGCCAAATGATTTTGAAGCTATAGTAGGACCTGAGTTCCATGTGCAGTCCCCATTTGGTCCCTTTAGTCTGAATGCATAGTCTTGAACAAATTACAAATACTAACACCAAACTATTATTTGAAGGAGAAGTATTTCTTGTCAAAATCAGAATTCTTAAAAAAACTAAATGAACAAAAGTTGGATTTCACTAAAGATTTATCTCAATATTGGCATGAGTATTCATCCTTACACACCTGGCAATGGTGGGTAAACCTTTCTTTTATGGTTATTCCTTTAATAATTTTATATTTTAAAATTGACCGAAAGAAAGTGTTTTTAATATGTTTTTATGGGTTTTCTTTTCATACTCTGGTGGCGTATGTAGATATTTATATGAATAGCTATGGGTATTGGAGTTACCCACACTTTCTTGTTCCCTTCTTATCTAATTTCGCACTTAATTCATCGTTTATTCCAATTGCTTATATGCTTGTATTTCAGTATTGTTTAAACCAAAACAAAAATTACTATTTCTACTCATTAATCACAAGTTTAATTTTTGGATTTCTATTTGCAGGCACTTTACAGCTACTTGGTTTATTCAAATTAAGTAACGGAATGAATAACTTTTATGTTTTTCTTGTTGACTATGGGATAGCACTTTTATCTTACTGGGCATCTCTTTTATTTCTACGCTTTCAACAAAAATCATAAAATAGCCCCTACTCATTGGAGTAAGGGCTTTTGTAATATGTTAAGCTAACGGGTAGCGTTTCTGCAAGGAGCAGAACGCCTTTTTATTATGTAAGGATTAATATTTAATAAAGTATATGTAATTTTATGGTAAAATAATTAGACGGCTGGAAAAGATGAAAAAACTCAAAGTTAATAGGTAAGGAGGAGAAGTTTATGGCAAATAAGAAACTACTATATTTCTGCTGTTTGTTTACTTTCTCTTTACTCATTGGTTGTACTAATGAAGTATCTCAAAAGTACTCAAAATTAGAGCAAATTGAAAAAGTTATTGTACAATCCATGAAATCTGATGGAACCCTTAATAAGGGGGAAATGGTTCAAGATAAACAAACAATAGAGAACGTAAAGAACATATTTAGTGAAATAGAATGGAAAATGGATAAAAATTTTAAAATGGAAAGAAAAGAAGATGCTATGCTTACGTTATTTTATAATAGTGAGGAAGCAACACAAGAAGGTACAGATGAATTCAAGAAAAATGAGTATATGATATGGTTTAACGAAGACTTAACAGCAACGATTATTACTTTTGATGAAGATGAGTTATATTTTAGTGTTATAGAGTCTCACTCGGCTCAAAATTTAGCAGATTTAATATATTGATTACTGATTAATTTACAGTTGCTTACTAAACTAACGGGTGGCTTTTATTGAACATGGAGTTGTCGCTGCGACAGCTCCAACTTTTGATGATGTTAAACAATTTGATAAAGGAAATGAAGTAGAGATTTGGATAGAGGGTGGAGAGATTGTAACTACCAGTCCAGCACATGCAAAAGCAGAGAAAATTGAGCTGAAAGAGTGACCACCTTTGTTAAGCTATCGGAGAATTGAACAAGAAAATGCGGTCAGCAAAGCTGATCGCTTTGCTATTTTTGGAGCAGTTTAGTTTAATAAGAAGGATTTTTTAAATTGTGTTGAATAAGTAATATATGTAAATCGTAGTACCAAAAATCGGAAATGTATAATAGACAATAAATTTCATATAGAGGTGGAATTATATGCCTAAGATTGACAATATGTTAGCAATTCTATGGATGCTTCGTTCAGGCGAAAAAATTACTGCAAAGCAAATTTCTGAAAAGTTAGAAATTAATATAAGGACTGTGTATCGTTATATTGATACAATTTCAACAAGTGGCGTACCTATAATTTCAGAACCAGGACATAACGGTGGATACACTTTATTGACCAATTTTATTGAGGCTCCTCTCTTTTTTGATTTTGAGGAGCAAACTTCACTATTTCACGCTGCTATTTTTGCAGAAGAAGCCGGATATTATGGAGGTGAAGCACTAAATAGGGCCATTTCAAAACTAAGTAAATACTCAAATCAAGAGCAGGAAACAAAGAGAAACCAACATTTAACTAGTCTTGAAGTAATAAGTCGATTAAGTTCTCTCTCTATGGAATCTCTTTTGAAGGAGCTGGAGCAGGCCTTAGCTGACGGGTACGCCGTAAAAATTCTTTACCCTAAAAGTGGCGAAAAGCAATTAAATTATAGATTGGTCGATCCGTACAGAATTATCTATTGGAATAATAAGTGGTATGTGATTGGATTTTGTCATCTTAGGAATGAGATCCGTAGTTTTAGAGTAGATCGAATTGAAAGTCTAATGCTAACCGAAAATAAGTTTAACAGGCCAGAAAATTTTTCAGCACGTGACTTTTTTATAAAAAATCTTCTTCCAACTATAGAAGATAAGGAAGGGATTATTTCTTTGGTTATTAGTGGGGATAAAAGTGTATTGGATGATATTTGTCAACACTGGTTTTTAGGACATTATTTACAAGAACGGACTTCAAATCAAGCAGTTTTTCTTCTTGAAAATGATATTATACATACATATGTACCTTATTTACTTTTACCGTACAATAAATCTATTAAAGTTATTGAGCCAATAAGTCTTAAGAAAAGACTGATTGAAGTTTTGTCGGAATTAATAAAATATCATCAAATTTGATAACTTCCCTGACGCTAGGTGTCAGGGAAGTTATGTTATATTTGGCTATATCAAATGTGATTGGAGTGTTATTGGATGCAAACAAAAAATGTTTTTCTATATGTATTTAATACAATGTCGGACTGGGAATATGGATATTTAATTGCTGAACTAAATTCAGGAAGATATTTCAAAAATAATTTACCACCTTTAAAAATAATTACAGTAGGAGCTAATAAAGAAATGATTACTACTATGGGAGGACTGAGCATAAAACCAGATATTTCCCTTGATGAATGTATTCTTGAGAGTAAAGATCTTTTAATTTTACCAGGAGGAACTACTTGGAGTGAAGAAATTCATCAACCTATCTTGGAGAGAATTGGCCAAGCTTTAAAGCTTGGCACTATTGTTGCTGCAATTTGTGGTGCAACTGATGCCCTCGCGAATATGGGATACTTGGATACTAGAAAGCATACAAGTAATAACTTAGAATACACTAAAATGATATGTCCTAACTATAAAGGAGAAAAGTTCTATGAGGTGGGATCTGCGGTATCTGATGCGAATTTAGTTACTGCATCAGGAATAGCTCCTCTGGAATTTGCGATGGAAGTACTGAAAAAATTAGATGTATTTGCACCAGATACATTACATTCATGGTATAGCCTAAATAAGACTCATCAACCTGAATACTTCTTCCAGTTAATGAATTCAATTAATAGCTGAGCTGAAAAATCAACTTCCGAGGTAACATCTATAAATAAATACAAGGATACTAGGTTAGGATGGATAGTGAGAGTTTAGAATTTGAACGATTTCTAGTAAGCATTGGACTTTTTCGCTTGATGAAAGTGTTCGATAAGGGTGTTCTTTATAAAGTGTTTGAAAGTCCGGGCGTAGCTTGCCATTATTCAAACTTTTAATACAAGTGCATTTCGGTAAACATTAGATACTTGTTCACTTCGGTTTGGTATTGATGGGCGAGAGAGCCCATGTTTTGTTATATTTGTTTTGTTTTTATTAAAAACCATAATATTCAAAAAATTATTTAAAAATCTATTTAGTTCTTTATAATAGAAAAATATATGGAATAATATAGGATGGAGAAGAAGGTTGAGATTTTTACAAGTTGGATTAGTAAGAAGCATGGGAAGAAGCATGGGGACGGTTCTGTTGCTTCCTTCGGAAACCGAAGGAAGCACTAGAACCGTCCCCTATTTGCTTAAATAATATAACCTTAATAGTCTGATATTAAAAACTGTGCCTGTATTCCGGTATGTTTATGTCTGAACTACCGAGGAGCAGGCCTTATTTTGTTGTACGAAATAGTTTGGAAAATGCTTGGTCTCAAGGACAGAGACAATTGGATGTGGACATTGATGATTCGTCAGCCTTGTTTTGTGACGAAAGCTGTATTTTTTTCAAGCTACGATCAAATTGCAAAAGAAAAAGCCAAATCTTCCGGTTGATAGAGTCTGTTTTAGAAGCGCAATGTAGCGAAAATCAACAACAAACTTTAACTGAGCATTTTTATTAAAAAACAGATCTATCGTGTCATATCTGCTGCTCATTAATTCAGTTTGTTTAATCCGCAAATTTACATTATAGTGAATAATAGATACATATAAATTATTTTTTTAAAAACAAGAAGGGATAGGGTGGGGTGATGGAAAAAGAATTAAATATCGGACTGTATGCTTCCGCTCTTTTTACCATATGTATAATAGCCTTAGATATCTCTTATTTGTTTCTGTTTGCTAATCCCAATCCTTGGACGGGCTTTGATCATTATGTAAGCAACTACAGCTTCATAGAGGTATGGCCAGAAGTAATAGGTTTTATACTATTGCCTTCGTTTGTGATTACGATATATAGCATTATTCAGGCTAATAACTTAGAGAAATCCATAGTAGCGAAAACATCGATTTTCTTTGCGCAAGCCTTTGTTGTCGTTGTTTCAATAGGTTATTTCATACAGTTTGCGGTCGTGTATCCTAATATTCACTCTGGAAGCGGTAGACTCTATGAATTATGGCTATTCGGCAATACAAGCTATTCTTTGGCGTGGGCACTAAACTATTTAGGGTGGTTCTGGAGTGGACTTAGTACTATTTTTCTGGCATTTGCGATTAAAGATAAAGTCCTACAGAAGCTTTTTGTATTGTATGGCGCGCTCTTAAGTCTCGCTTTTGTTGGATATTGCACTAAATTTGAAAAATTAGAGATGGTTCTTGGCTTAGCATGGTTCGTAGTTCTTCCGGTAGCATTCATTAGAGTTACAATCCTTTTTAGTAGATTACTAAAAGGTAAGATACAAACTATTTAGTAGGTTACGCGGGTCGATAGGGGACACATTTCAGCGTGAAACAGTTTATATTGCATTAGTTTTTTTTTTTACATTAGAATTATGGTGAACTTCTTGTACGATTCAGAACTTTTGAGTGAAAGGAGAAGGTTTACATGAGGAAGATTGTTACTTGTATCGCTATTATGCTAATAGTGTCAACCATAGTTGGATGCACAAATCAAACTACACAACAACAGGATAATGCAGTAGAAGAGTTAAGAAATCAAGTGGAACAGCTATCACTAGAAAATGAATCCCTGCAAAATACAGTTCGTGAACAAATAGAATCATTGGAATCCTTGACTCAAAGGAACGAAGAATTACAGAGAGAATTGGCTGATCAAACATCACCTATTATTATTGCGGAAAATATAGAAACATATCCGCAATCACTATACAAGCAAGAATCTGCGGATGTTGATGGTGATGGAGAGGACGAAATCATTTCCTTGTATGTGAATGCGTTTCAAATGGAAAGTGGGGTGTTTGCTTGGGACGATGGGCAGATGTGGTTGTTAGTTGTGGAGGACGGAGAGGACACCTATCCTCTTTTTCATGATTATGTTCAGTTGGGGTCTGTTGAATTTAGTACAACCGAGTGGGGTGGCTCACCAGGTATTGTGATGGTAATGACGCAGCACGCTAATAAGTCTGTTCATAAATATATGTACGATGATAGCAATAAGGGCTTCGCGGACGAGATTTTTTATAAAAAAGATAATATGCTAGAGCAATATAACCAGCCTGCTTCTTATGCTTTTTTTGAGGATGCTTATAGATTAGTAGAGCAGGTATTCACGGTTGACGTTATGCCAGCTTTAGATGCTGATGTTAGTTTGCTTCAGGAGCGACAGGGACGATTAGACGTCTTTGCTCCGCTGGCCGCTGATTTGTGGCATGCGAAGTGGTTGTTTGAAACGAGCCAAGAATTAAACCCAGATCTTGCAGTTGATTTAGATAGTATAATAGATTTACTGAATCAGATGATCATCAATCCGCCAACTGCCGCGCAAAGAAAGCAGCTCAGTCATATTCATAACTTGTTTAGTGGGGATGTGAATGACGACCTAATCATAGAGGAAGAGAACCGCATGCATCCAGATGTAAAAAAGAAGCTGCAAGCAATGGAGATTGCTGTTAGTGGTGTTAAATAACCCGAACATTGTATAGTGACAGGAGAGCTGAGGTTATTCTATTTCAATGTATTCTATTTTAACAATATAATCATGAGATTCGGTGCCTGTTCCTGACTACATGAACGTAGTGAGGAGCAGGCACCGTTTTTAAATCCAAGTAAGATTAATTATTCAATTTTCTTGAATACAATTCTGCCCATGCTGGAAAAAAACCAGCATTTATAGCAACATTTTTAGAAAGTATGTGCGATAGTGAGGTTCCATAAAAAACAATTTTTCCGCGTTTTAATAGTTCCTGCTTTAATAAAGCAACTAAATTCGCGCCAATACCTTTCCCACGATATTCGGGCAATACGTCAATACCCATTTGATATAAGGTTTTACTGTCTTCACTAGCTCCTGCCATCCCCATTATAGTGTCACCATCATAAGCTGCAACGCCAAGCACATCTGGTGCATTCTCATCAAACACAAAAGCTTCCTGAAACCTTCTATCACCTCGGAATTGGAGTATTTCTTGCTTCTCAAACCATTTTATTGTAGTAATAGGATTTACTTCACAAGTGACAGGATTAGGTAGATAAAAATGAGGCACCCTATCTATTTCATGACCAAATTCTCTTAATTTATTATCTATGATTCTGAGATTATCATAGTCAAATAACCAATTTGCATTTCGGTTTACAATCGTTGTTTCAAGCCACGGGATTATTTTTTCATTAGCACTCATTATGGCGTTGCTACCTATCGTTATTATTTTTAAGAAGCAACCATCATTTTCAGTGATACGTCTACCCTCTAGTAGCTTATTTAGAGTGATTGTATTTCCTTCTTTTTCAAAGTCTGCAAGCTGACAATTATAATCAAGTGCCAATTGTTGCTTTGCGATGTTAAGTATTTCAGTTTTCGTGTACATGTTTTTACACTTCCCGTCTTGTATGATCTTTTCTACATATACCTCTTGTGTATTATCATTATTTTACATGTAAAGTAATAAATTCCATATATAATAGCGGGATTATTCAAATATATGTTCTTTTTTGTTTACTAGTTTGTCAAAATTAGTTGGAAAAGATTGTGGTATTCTGGTTGTAGGAAAAATTTGGGGTGAGACTATGGAGAAGAAGCTTGATTTTAAAAAAGAGTACAAAGATCTGTACATGCCAAAAGCAAAACCGATGCTTATTGATGTGCCAGCAATGAATTTCATTATGGTTGACGGCACTGGTGACCCGAATAACAATCCATCGTTTGAAGAGGCAGTTGAGCTTTTATATGGTTTATCTTATTCTATCAAGATGAGTAAAACGAAAGGGCTTCAGCCCCCGGGATATTTTGAGTATGTTGTGCCACCGCTTGAAGGACTGTGGTGGGTTGATGAGGGGGTTTTTTCGTTTGAGCAAAGAGACAATTGGAAGTGGACAGTGATGATTCGTCAGCCTGATTTTGTGACAGACTCTGTTTTTTTACAAGCTACGAAAGAACTGCACAAGAAAAAGCCTCATGTTCCGGTTGATCGCGCCCGTTTTGATAGCTTCACAGAAGGCTTGTGCGTTCAGATGATGCATAAAGGACCATATGCAACAGAACCGGACACGATGAAGGTGATGGAGGCTTTTATGAAGCAGGAGGGTGTAAAGGATAAGGTAGGATTGGGAGGTATGCATCACGAAATCTATTTGTCTGATCCGCGAAAAAGCAAGCCTGAGAATAATAAAACTGTACTGCGGCATCCTGTAGCAATAACTGTATAATAAAGCTTAGTGTGATCAGCCACAATAGGGTGAATACATGAAAGGGGACACTCCCAAAAAGGGAATTCGGCCTCATTTAAAATCCCAACCTCTATTTTTTGAGTAGAGGTTGGGAGATTTTTTATTAATTGTGTTCTTATTTTACTTTTTTGATAGGAACATGAATTTCCATCATAAATTTATCATATTCCCAAGGATGGCAACGTTCATCATAAAACTCAAAATCTAGCTTCTTGTCATCAATTTCATAGCCGGATCCCGGAAACCATTCCTCTAATATATATTTCCAAGTCCCTTGTATAGAGGCAACGAACTCTTCGTCTTTAACAGGTGGGGTTGTAAAAACGGCGTAAGTTGCGGCTGGTACTTCTAATTGATACATTTCATCTAGAACGTTTTGGAAGTCTGTCACCTCAACCCCTAACACATAAGAAAACTCATCTGTTTCCATATTTGTATTTACACATATTCCGTATTCCCCATGTCTCGGCGGTTGTTGCGTCTCGTATAGCTTCGCTTCTTTTCCTTCAATATTACATTTGTCCCAAAAAGAAGGAATGTCTCTTGAATGTGCATTATTTCGTAATGTAGTTTTAAACTCATATCCTACTATTTTAAATGATTCTCTTTCCATAATTTTCGGCTGCATTAAAATTCCTCCAGTCTTATTCTCCGTTATATTTAATAGATTTATTCTTTGCGGCATGCCAATAGGAGCATGGATACGGTAAAAGCTTGGTGGATATCCAAACGTCTTTTTAAACGCCTTTGTAAAACCGGCATGTGTTTCGTACCCATATTTTAAAGCTGTATCCAACACTTTTTCACCATTTCGGAGGTCGTAAAGTGCAAATTGAAGCTTACGTCGTGTGATATACTCCATTACTGGCATTCCAACTATACTAGTGAAAACTCGATAGTAATGATACGTGGAAAAGCCAGCTTGTTTTGCTAAAGCTTCTACAGTTATATCTTCAATGATATTTTCATCAATATAGTCTAATGTGTTTTGAATTAGTTGAACATAATTCATGTAAAGCCCCTTTCTTAAAAGAGTTACCTAGGATATTTCTATAATAACAATTACATGAACGATTATCTTATCCTAATTTGCTGAATTTCAAGGTTTGGGAATTAGTGTAATTAGCACCATACTTATACACCCATTTAACAAAAGGGGAATAATTATTCTCCTCCTGTTCATCAATGTGTTGAAACGCTTGTTAATAATTTGTTGAATTTAGCGGCAATGTATTGTTTTTGAACATAATAAAATGCAACTGGAATTTCCTGTTGCATCTATATGTTTATATGTTCAAGAGGGTTTTGGTTTTTAAATAAGGAACAGCCCCTGTTCAACTAAAGCTACCCGATATTTCAACAAAGATAACTTAATTTGAATGGTCATTAAGAGTTCTTTATTTGTATTGCATGAATGCTCTTCTTTTGCTTTGCAGACTTTTACTGTTTTAATTAAATTGCGTTAATTTGCTATTTATCCCGCTTCCTGATATGATTGAGAAGAATTATTTTTGTTCGGTGTAAAGGATAGTATGAATATCATCTTTTCATCTTGATGATACTTTGGGCAAGGATATTAATACAGTGTGTGATAACGCACTAGGAGGCAACTAAAATGGAACAAGGTACAGTTAAATGGTTTAATGCAGAAAAAGGTTTTGGTTTTATCGAACGTGAAAATGGAGACGACGTATTCGTACACTTCTCTGCAATCCAAAGTGACGGCTTCAAATCTTTAGACGAAGGACAAAAAGTAACGTTTGACGTTGAGCAAGGTGCTCGTGGAGCTCAAGCTGCTAACGTTCAAAAAGCTTCTTAATCTTAAATTGTTTATACAAACAGGCTCTTTATATAGGGCCTGTTTTTTATTTTAGTTGTGTCAATAAAAAATGGTTTCCTAATGTGGAAACCATTTTTGTAGTTGACCATATGGTGTTACCAATTAGTGTTATTCTCTTTTACGTAAAGAAGATAAACAACGTAAAGAAGATAAACAATTACTATTCACTGTCTCAGTAGATGTAAAAAATTCTTAGAGATAGAGGTGAGATCGATTGTTTTTCTTCTAGAAATAATGACTTAAATAATAAATTGTATACCTAAAACAATGAAAGCCCTACCTCTCTTTCATCCTTACGGCTCCTTGTCCGTGCCAGTGTGAATCAGGATTACAAAAACAAGTGACTATTTAATCGAGTTATTTAATGAAACTTCGAACGTTCGTAAAAGAGATAAATAATAAAAATGGATTAGATTGTAGAAATAACAAAAGAGGTTAATGCTCTAAGGGTGAGTTGGAGAAATTGAATGTCTTTGAAAAGATTTACTTCTAATAATAAACATATTCCCAAAAAATTCAGGATGTTTTCGGGAGATGTAATACGTTATCTTAATTTAATCTTATTGGAAACTTTTTATTTGATTTTCAGTAATCCCTTTAATGCATACCAGTTCACTAATCAAAAATTCATGTGCGTTATCTAACATTTTTTTTTCGCTTGTATTAAGTACTTTTTCTTTCTTCATACGTAGTAAATCACGTACAACTTCAGCACATTCTTGTATTTTACCCGTTTTTATTTTGTCCGTGTTCACTTTATACCTTTGTTTCCACGGCAGTAATCTATCTGATTCTCCATGCTGAAAAATGTGTATGATGTGTTTTAATGCGATTATGTCAGTAACAGGGCGTATACTTGAACTCAATATTTTACCCGTAGGAATCATGACTTGCATATTACCGATTAGCATTTTTATGACATAATACTGTTGTTTTTTCCCTGAGATTTCCTTTTCTTCTATGGCTTTAATTATACCTGCTCCGTGCATTGGATAAATAATGCTTTCGCCAATTTGAAACAAATAATCCACCTCCATATATGGTAACCTTCTTAACCTTAACATATATATTATTTTTTATCAAATTTTTAATAATATCATAAATTAACTTTCACCGTCAACTACTTTTTCTATAAAAAAACAGAAAAAGCAAAAACACAAAACCTTAAGTGCTTTAATTGGGCATAAATCACCTATTATTTTTAAAATTTTAGGTGATTTCTCATCTTTATAAATACTTTTTTATTCATCAAAGCACTACACTACATTTAAGTATAACACTTCATAAATTCCTTAAAAATTAACAAGTTAATTTATATCAAAGATGTATTTTAACGGATATTATTGGGAAACGAAAAAGCATGACAATTCATTTACTAATCATCATGCTGTTTGCTACCTTATTTTAACTGTAATTTGCGATTTTGCGCCTTAAAAAAGAACCTGTTACATCCGCAACCGGCAAGGTCTATTATGCTGATCTTTCAGTTACATACCATAGAGTGTCGCACTATTTTAATCGCTGGTATTAAAAATCGAGTTCAGAAAAGAATGGGTTGACTCTTCTAGCAAAAGTTCATCTGTTGTCAGAAAGAACTCAGCAAACTTTGTTTTCGTTAACTAGTTTTAATTAGGCGATGGAGTCACATAGGGTGGCTTAACAACCCTTTTTTGTACTGTATTCAAGATAAGGGATGCTCCGTAAAAATGTGTCAGCAATTAGTTGGAGAGATTGACATATGGATGAACTGTGTGCACGTATAGTGGCCTTTTTAGGTAAAAGAGCATTGATTAAATAGTTTTAGAAGGTATATAAAATGGGACGGTTCTTCTGTTTCCTTCGGTGACCGAAGGAAGCGGAAGAACCGTCCCCATGCTTCCTTAAATGAATAATAATAGACTGACGGCCATGACAGCCATTCCGCCAATCAGACCATAAATTGAAAGATGTGCTTCGTCAAATTTTTTAGCAGCTGGCAGTAATTCATCGAGTGATATAAAGACCATAATACCTGCTACTGCTGCAAAGATAAAGCCAAACATAATGTCATTTAAAAAAGGCATTAATATAAAATAAGCTGCAAGCGCACCTATTGGTTCGGATATGCCAGACAGAAAGGATAACTTAAATGCTTTTTTTCTATCCCCTGTTGCATAATAAACTGGTACGGAAACAGCAATACCTTCTGGGATATTATGAATGGCAATCGCAATCGCTATCGCTATTCCTAAAGACGGATCCTGTAGGGCAGACGTAAACGTTGCAATACCTTCTGGGAAGTTATGAATCGCAATGGCTAACGCCGTGAACGTCCCCATTTTTAATAAATTTGATTTATTTGCTTCTTTTTTCTCCTCATCGTTCATATCTTCTACTTTTTTTAGTTCATGGGGGTTTCCTTGTTTCGGAATAAACTTATCAATTAATGCAATAAGTAACATTCCTCCAAAAAATCCACCAACTGTCATCCAATTTCCAAATACTTCACCCATCGAAGCAACTAGCGCATCCTGTGCTTTCACGATAATTTCCATGAATGAAACATAAATCATGACACCAGCTGAAAATCCAAGTGAAAGAGAAAGAAACTTTGTGTTTGTTGTTGTTGTAAAGAAAGCCAAAATACTTCCTATTCCGGTTGCCAGACCTGCCATTAGCGTTAAACCAAACGCTAACAATAAATTTTCGGTCAATGGGGCACCTCCTCATTGTGTACCAAGTTATAATCGAATGAATTGTGTTTGTGCGAAACTGTTTTATAAAGTATGCTTTGGTTGAAAAAAGCTATGATACATTTTGCTGTCTTTAGGCATTAGTCTATAAAATAATATGAATATACTTATAGTTGTGTGACCCAATTTAATGAAAAAAACTAATATGAATTGTAGACGTGCATGACTTTTTACTTAATGCAACTTTTAAAATCAATTATAAATGTCTAAAGGATTTGTGTAAACAAATTTATTCACGTTACCGTAGTTGGACATTTGGTGCTTGAGTGGGTATAGCAATACTACGTAAAGTTAGCGTAGTAACGGTGGAGAGAGCTATAATAATAAAAGTTGTCAAACACTATGAACAAATGCCCCTTAGATCGTTTAAGTGAGAATTTAGCAAGATCTTGGTGTCACTCTTTAGGTAGCAATTGTGTAAAGGTGGTTAATAGTGTAATCTGGGATAAGAATTGTCCGTTGTAGTGATAGGGAAGGTGTATAACCTACCTTACCTACAGGGCTTTTTCTTTACGTATGACGTAATTATTTGCATCATATAAATCACCTGAAATGATAAGTTTTTTATAATAAACAAAGGGATAGAGGAGTATTAAATATGGAATATAAAGTTAATAGTAATTTTAAATTGTTTTCATTAAATTCAAGTCAAACACTAACTAAAGAAGTAGCCAAGATTTTAGGCTGTGAAATTGGAAAAGTCTCTGCTACTCACTTTAGTGATGGTGAAATTAAGCTTGAGATACAAGAAAGCGTACGTGGAAAAGAGGTATTTGTAGTTCAATCCACTTCACATCCAGTTAATGATCATATTATTGAACTGCTAATCATGATTGATGCATTGAAGAGAGCAGCAGCTGATTCAATTAATGTTGTGGTCCCATATTACAGCTATGCCCGACAAGACCGAATAGCTGGTCCCCGAGAGCCTATTACTGCGAAACTAGTTGCAAACCTTCTGCAAAAAGCAGGTGCAACAAGAGTTGTCACAATGGACTTTCATGCACCTCAAATTCAAGGTTTTTTTAACATTCCTGTAGAGCATTTAATCGCAATCCCCATTTTTCAAGAATATTTTCAGAATAAAAACCTCGAGGATGTCATTGTAGTTGCTCCACATAATGGTACCGTAGCAAGAGCTAGAAGATTAGCAGAAAGACTAGGTGTACCGATTGCTTTAATAGATAGAAGAAATTCAGAGCGGGATATGCCGGAGAGTATGGATATAGTAGGGGATATAGAAGGGAAAAATTGTATTATTGTAGATGATATGGTCGATACAGGTACTAACATTACAACATCTGCGAATGCTCTGGCGCAAAAAGGAGCTAAAGAGGTATATGCATGTTGCACGCATGCCATTCTATCCGGATCAGCTGTAAGTAAAATACAAGCATCTGAACTTAAAGAGTTAATTGTCACTAACACGATTGAACTCCCTGACGAAATGCTTACATCAAAGATTAAGACTTTATCAGTTGCCCCATTATTTGTAGAAGCAATAGACAGAATTCATCACAAAAAGGCCGTCAGCCCATTATTTGAATAGCTTGGCAGCGTGGGGACGGTTCTCATGCTGCCAAATATCAAGGTGGCACCACGAGAACCGTCCTATATCACTGAAAAAAGCTACGTTTGTTTCATTTAACGTGAATAGTAACGATATAGGATTAAAGAGAAGGTAATCAACTACATATAGTAGATGATTACCTTCTCTTTTTGTTATCTGCTACTTTTTGACCTGTCTCGAACCGTACATGGTCTGCTTAAGTCAAGAATCTTATGGTATTTTTTAACGATGATGCTAAATTGTAACTGCGTTAGAGTTAGCTATTTTCTGACAAGAAAAAGTGTTCTTTTTGTGCTATTAGACAGTAAAGAAGGTGTAAAGATCATTCTAGATTCATGTTAGGCATTGTAGAAGAATTGCTTTTCGTAATGTGTGTGGCTGTTTCTTTGTGATATTTCGGTTATCGAAGGAAGCGCAAGAACCGTCCCTAGTTTGCATGAGACTAGCACATTTCCCAGATTGCGATGATAAACACCCTTACTCTGCTTGTCTCACACACATATAATGCAGTAACAAATAATAAGGGGGTGGAATCATGGGTAACTATAGAAGAAATAATGATAACGATGTAGCAGGTATTTCTGATAAGAAGTTAAGACGTTTAGCAGATATTTTCGATGAAGATTTTAAAGTTCCCGTTCAGGCAACAATCGATGGTGATGATTTTTGCGATGCTGTCCGCCGTTGCTTAATCAATGACCTTGTTGATGGCCTATTAGATGAAGAGGATCGCCCTAAAAAACGCCGTAAAAAGTGGTAGTCCTTGCACCTACTAGCAAACAGTATTAAATCCCGATTGACGAATGTTGGTCGGGATTTTGATATATATTTATCGCTCAACTTGAAAGAGTAAACTTATATAAGATGATATTTGTTGATTATTGATTTTTTTGAGGTGGTTTTATTTAGTTAACATGAGTTTAACGAACCTTTTGATTTAGCTACATTGGTTCTACGTCGACTTTGTCCAATCGCTGTTAATCTTAATCAGCAGTCCTCATGTTTTACATTAATCACTTAATTGCGTCTTCGTCATATTAAAAGGGCTAATTCACTCGGTGAGATAACTATACTGTCCGTTAATATAAGAATACTTTGAAATTAAGAAACGGAAGGAGGCGATACAATGATAACAAGAAGGTTTGACAGTTATGGAAACCAGACTTATTTTAGACGCTCTGAGTCAGTTGATCGAAGTTCGAAAAATGTAGCAGATGTTTCTATTGAAAATGTAGCAAACGTTTTTGATGAAGACTTCAAAGTCAAAGTCAATGCGTTTATTGATGGGGAAGTGTTTTGTGATGCCGTCCGCCGCTGTCTGCTCAATGATCTCATTGCGGGGCTTTTGGATGAAGAGGATGAGGATAAACACAAGAAATACTCTTAATTTGAAGGTTACTATAAATGAAGCCAGGACAATTTATTATCCTGGCTTATTATATTTACATGTTCAATTGTGTTATTTAGTTAACGATTTTCTAATTCTTTACTAAAGAAAGCTTACTTTATATATAATTTATTATAGTAGTCTTCTAGCATACGTTTTACAGCAAATCTATCTTTTGTGCTTAGTATACTTGCCTGCATCATGTCTACCCACTTATCGCGGTTTTCATAGTATGTTGGAAGAACTTCATTTTGTAATACGTCGTAAAGTGCTTTTAAGTCGTGGGCATCTAGAACTGCTTCATCTTCTGACTCAAAGCCATCTCCGAACTGCCATCCGTTTATCCCATGATCGCAAGCTTCCGGCCACCAGCCATCAAGTGTACTAAAGTTTAGTACTCCATTCATCGCCGCTTTCATACCAGACGTACCACTTGCTTCTTTAGGTCTACGTGGGTTATTTAGCCATACGTCAGAACCTCTTGTTAATGCCGCACCAATCGTCATATCGTAGTTTTCTAGGAATACAACAGCGTTTGGATAGCGTTTCGACATTCTTACGAGTGAACTAACGATTTCCTTACCTGTATCATCAAGTGGATGAGCTTTCCCAGAGAATACAATCTGAACTTTTCCAGACTCTAATAAAGGAGCAATAATTGACTCATCTGTGAAAATAAAATCACCACGCTTGTATGGTGCTGCACGTCTAGAGAACCCGATAATCATATTGTCTTCTTTAAGTGTGACGCCATTTCGCTCTTCAATAAACTCAATAAGTTTACGTTTGTTTTTCATGTGGGCTTCCCAAAGATCTCCACCATTTTCTGCTATTTCGATCATTGTTTCGTCTACCCATGTAGGCTTATGAATACAGTTTGTAATCGGAACAATCTCTGAACGGCCTTCAATATGTTCCCACATTTTGTTAGCTGTGACACTATGTAACTCCGCTACAGCATTTGATTTACGAGATAGGCGAAGGGCACCAACCGTCATATTAAACGGTGATCCACCAATTGCTACTAATTGCTCTAAGGTCAAACCGTTGTTTGCACCCATATACATTAGTCGATCAAGGTAATGAGATTCATTTCCTTGAATAATAGGGGTGTGAGTTGTGAAAACGGTTGCATTACGAGCAGCACTTAATGCTTCTTCAAACGTTAATCCTTCATCCATCTTTTCTTTCATTAACTCAAATCCTGCAAATAAAGCATGACCTTCGTTAAAGTGGTATACATCAATTTCAATCCCTAACGCTCTCAGTGCTCGAACTCCACCGATTCCGAGAACCATCTCCTGCGCAATTCTTTCTTCACCAAACCAGCCATATAATTGACCTGTAATCCAAGCATCTTCATTTTCAGGAATATCTGTATCTAGTAAATACAATGGTGCATTCCCAAACTTATCTACTTTCCAAACCTTACAAACAACATCTCTTTGTCTAATTTTGACTGTAACACTGATACCTGTATCTTCTAAGTATTCATACTCATAGTTGTGATAAGCATCGTACGGACGTCCATCTTCACCAATTTTTTGATGTGTGTAACCTTGTTTCCATTTAATACCTAGTCCTATTATTGGGAATTCGTGGTCTTTTGCGCCTTTTAAGTAATCACCTGCTAGAATTCCAAGCCCACCTGCGTAAGTCTTCATGCTTGCATCTAAACCATACTCCATACAAAAATAAGCAACATTTGGATACTTTTTCATATTTGGCTAACCCCTCCTAGAATACTGGAAAATTTATGTTACTAATCTATTGTATATCATTTTCTTCTACCTAATTGTTACAATTAATCGATAAATTGTAAGTTTTTCGAGAGCTTCAACAAAAGTTAGCACTTCATTCTGTTATTTTTTCGTTTTTCAAGAAATTCTTTACGTTTTTCAAGAAATTTTACATGTATATCAAGAATCCTTGCGTTATTTAAGAATTTCTTAGTGTTTATCAAGAAATTAAGTCCGGTTTTCAAGAAATTCTTTGCGTTTTTCAAGAAATTTTGTTTGTATATCAAGAATCCTTGCGTTATTTAAGAATTTCTTAGTGTTTATCAAGAAATTAAGTCCGGTTTTCAAGAAATTTCTTGCGTTTTTCAAGAAATTTTGCATGTTTATCAAGAATTCTTGCGTTATTCAAGAATTTTTTAGTGTTTATCAAGAAATTCTTTCCGGTTTTCAAGAAATTCTTTACGTTTTTCAAGAAATTCTACATGTATATCAAGAATCATGCGTTATTCAAGAATTTTTTAGTGTTTATTATACTTCTTCACACGACGGAGAAAGGGTTGAAAATCATAAATGGATTGTACATGAGGAATTGGACAATATTGGAGAGGGTGTGTTGAAGCCAGGGACTGAAGTAACTACCTCTGCAGAGCACATGATAGGTATGAAGGATACGACGCAAGAAATTGTCTCATCTGAAACGACAACCGTGTATATGGTTGATTTTGTTACGGCAGATGGTCAGAAAGTAACGAACCATAAATGGGTGACTGAGAGTGAATTAAGGCCATTAGAGTAGGTAGTAGAGGAGAAGTTATCTCTCTATCTGAAATTACCTTTGATAAAAATTAAGGTGAAATTTGGATTTTTCCTTATGTGTTCTCAGAGCGGCATACAAATTGTTAATTGATTTAACGATTTCTCTTACTTGTCTCCGTGAGTCAGATTATTTTTGTGATTATAAAAACATAGAAGATTATCCCTATTAAAAATCACAAAATGCTATAATGGTAATAGGTTGTCGGACAAACAAGTCCGACTTATTTTTTTGAAAAAAACTTAGAATTTTTAATTAGGTGAAAAAGAGAGGCCATACAATGGAAGCAGAAAATCAACCTATCAATTTTAAAAAACCACTTTTCAGGGTAAGTCCAAAGCTTAATTATTATATTTTACTGAGTATCGTATTTGGGGGCTTCCTCATTTTTGGTTTATCAGAAAATATTAAAGGACCGGCTATTCCTGTCATACAGCATGATTTTAATTTAAATCAATCTCAGCTTGGTATTTTATTAGCTTTAAATTCGTTGGGATATTTGCTTGCATGTGCGTATACTTCCGTGCTCAGTGATAGGATTGGTGTCAAGTGGACAGGCATTATAGCTTTTGTATCGATGGCTCTGGCCGGTGTTTTTATCTATCTTTCTACCAATTATGTCTTTTTATCGGCTTCATTCTTTTTCTTATATGTTGGCAACGGGATGCTCGAAATAGGGTTAGGAATCATGGCGGCACGAATCTTTACGAAAAACACTGGTGCAATGATGAATCTTGCGCATTTCTTTTATGGTCTTAGTTCAACCGTAGCTCCAACTATGGCAGCATCGATGATGGGCTGGAATTTATATGGGGCGGAAATGAGCTGGCGAGGCGTGTATTTTCTTATTTTATTATTATCGCTTTTGCCTATTGTTCCATCGTTATTCGGAAAATTTCCGGGAGAAGTGACTGATGAACAAGCAACAACGTCATATCGATCTCTTGTTCGCGACCCGATAGCATGGCTGATTGTAGCCATTTTGTCATTCGGAGTGGTGTCAGAACTATCGATTGGAAGCTGGCTTGTTCATTTTTTAGTAAATGCCTATACATGGGATTTAGATTCAGCATCATGGATGTTGTCTATGTTTTTCCTATTCTTTATGCTTAGTAGACTCTTTTTAGGGCCGCTTACAGACAGAATCGGGTTTACATTATCGATTGCCATTTTTTCAGCTTTCTCGGGTTCATGTGGATTACTCGGATTAATGATTGGTGAAAAAGGCGCCATCTTATTCGCTGTTTCAGGAGTAGGGATCGCACTTATCTACCCTACAGTGATGGCCATTATAGCTAAACGATATGCTAAAGGCACAGGCACTGCTATCACATTTACGGTTACATTATTGGGAATTGCCAGTGTGCTTGGTAATCTTTTAATTGGCTTTATTATTGATATAGTCACGGTTATGTATAGCGCAAGGGGTGAAGTAGCGGCTGAGGTAATTGGGTTAAAAGTAGGGTATGGATTTATCTCATCATTAGCGATTGTATGTTCAGTTTGCAGCTTCATCTTATATAGAATGTTAAAGAAGAAAAATCAATTGATTTAAGGATGCAGGGGGACGGTTCTTATGCTGCCTGGGATGGCAATATTAGAACCGTCCCTATGCTTCCTATAACTGGCAGACTGAGAACCGTCCCCATGCTGCCAAATTGTCGACATTTTTTGTCGAATTTCTGCTATAATGAATAACAGTCTAGTAAAAAAGGAGCACTCTGTATGAGAAGAAAAATCGCTACAATTGTAATCGCTATCATATGTGTTGTGCTTTTTTATTATACCGTTGAGTCGGCTGTTCGGGTGTTTCGGACGGATTGGCAATTGCCGGAGAAGTCAGAGCAACAGTCTTTGAATAATCGTCTCGTGTTGATTACACAAGAACTTGATACGCCTTTTTGGGAACAAGTGAGTAGCGGTGCGAAAATGCAAGCTGAAAAGGATGGAGCAAGCTTAGAGGTGTGGGGGAGCTACGAGAACAATAATGAGGAATTTTTAAAGCAAATTGAAATTGCTATATATTCTAAAGTGGACGGTATCATTGTTCAAGGGTTAGATACTGATGAATTTAAGGAATTAACGAAGGTGAAGGCAGCTTCCTACGGAATTCCGGTCATCACCGTTGCAAATGATGTACCGATGGCAGAAAGTCTACGAAAGACGTACGTAGGATCTAATCAGCGTTTAGCTGGAGAGTTCATCGCCAAACAGCTCGTTGATGATATGGGAGCATTCGGTGAAGTCATTCTTATTTTTGATAGCAGTGGAGAATACTATCAAACGCAGCGTTTAGAGGGCATACGCGATTACTTGAAGAGTTTCCCGAACGTGAAGATATTCGAAGTAGAAACAAGTGATACAAAAGAGCAGGTTACTGCTACGATGAAGGACTTGTTAAATCGTATGCCAAATGTGGACGCTTTTGTTGCTGTGAATGCAAATTTTGCGGGAGATATGATTGAGGAAATCGAAAGACGTTCGAACGTTGAGCCTTATTTTATATACTCTTTTGATGACGATCCAGCGTCGTTATCGCTTCTTTTACAAGGAAAGCTCGATGGGATGATCGAGCAATCTCCTTACACGATGGGAGAGCTTAGCGTGAATCTCATGATGAAATGGCTGAATGAAGAGGTTTATCCACTTGATTTGAATGGCTATCTCACGGATATTCGGATGGTAAAGGCTGTGGATTTACAATGAATAGTATACAGAAGAAAATCTGGGGGCTTGCTCTAATTGTACTCCTGATAATGGCTGCCATTTGGAGCTCACTTATTTACTATAACCAAAAAATGCAAGATCAATATAATAATATTTTAGAACGATATTTAATCATGAACGAAGTTACGATTACAAGTCAGCAAATTGTAACAGCGTTAAACAATTACTTGCTTACCCCTACTGCGGATAATTATGAAATAATCACGCGAAGTAGGGAAGATATTCAAAATATGAAATATGAGGTTGCCGATTTTATTAATGACGAAAACGAATTCGCGTTGACTAACTATGTTAATTTAATAGATAGTCTTGTTGAAACGACGGATCGTTCCTTGATGTTTCATGCAGAGGCAGAAACGGAGAGCTCCGTTAAAGCATTTATCGAGGCGGAACATATTTCTAATTACATTTCTGACATGACGCTTACTTTGATTGATACAGAACTCAAGACATACGACCGTTTTTATCGCGCTATTATTACCCAATCACAAGAGTTGAAGCAGTTAGGCTTTGGGTTGCTTTTATTTATTACGATTTTACTGTTGCTTTTCACGTATTGGTTTTCACTACGTATTACAAAGCCTGTGGAAAAGCTGACACATGCAGCAAGTGAGTTATCAAAAGGACAGTTTGATTTAAAGATTGAAGTAGATTCGAAGGATGAAATTGCTTTCTTAGCAAAGACGTTTGACCGTATGCGGGTTAATATTAACAACCTAATTTCAGAGATTCAAAAGAAAGCACAACTAGAAAAGGAACTACAGCAGAGTAAACTTCTATTAAAAGAAAGTCAGCTTCGTAGCTTGCAAAGTCAAATCAATCCACATTTTTTGTTTAATACTTTGAATACGCTTTCGAAAAAGGCCTATATGGAAGGTTCAGAGGAAACAAGTGACCTTCTCGTAAGTGTGGCCGATTTGTTGCGTTATAACTTAAAGTACTTAGACAAGTCGATGACACTTTTTGATGAAGTAAAAGTGCTAACGCAATATATTGAAATTCAAAAAGCAAGATACACGGATAGACTTACGTTTCGCACAGACATTGATGAATCCTGTCTAGGTCTCGAAATTCCTGGACTTACGCTACAGCCGATTGTTGAAAACGCTGTTATCTATGCTGTTGAGCCTCAAGTAGACGGTGGTGTTATAACGTTTCGGGTCAAAGATGAAGGTGATCGAGTGACAGTTGAGGTGGAGGACGATGGTCCAGGTATGACAGATGATACAATACAACAAATTTTGGAGGAGAAACTTGCTACGACAAAGGGACATGCTACTGGCATCGGTCTAAGCAATGTCGTAAAGCGCCTTCGCCTTTATAATGGTCGTGATGATGTGATGAAGATTGAAAGTAAAGTAGGCAAAGGAACAAAAGTAATACTTTATATTTTTAAGGAGAGGGGAGTCGATCAAGATGGTGAAAATACTAATCGTGGATGATGAGCAAATGGAGCGAGATGGCCTGCAAATGGTTATAGAGAAACACTTTTCGCATATCGTCATCCAACAAGCCAAAAATGGAACGCAAGCCGTCGAAGTAGCGAAAGAATTTCAACCTGATTTAGTGTTTATGGACATCCAAATGCCTGGTCAAACAGGTCTTGAAGCAATAGAACAAATCAACGCCGACAATCCTCAAATTAAATATATTTTGGTTTCAGCATACGCTACTTTCGATTATGCACGGACAGCTATGAAGCTTGGTGTCGTAGATTATTTAGTTAAACCTAGTAGAATATCAGAAATCATCAAAACAGTTGAAAAGGTGCTACTTCAGATTGAAGAGGATCGAAAAACACTTGAGGTAAACAAGCAGCAGCAACACACGTTGCGAAAAGCAAAATCATTGTTTGAAACAGATGTTGTGACACAGCTGTTGTTTGACCATGTTCACGAGGTTCACTTAGATGAGTTAGTTGAGCTTATAGATATGCAAGCAACGAAGGAAAAGTTTGTTATGAGTCTGTTGTTACCGTTAGGGTCTGAAGCTAACTATTCTACCATTAAAGAAAAAATGAGACAGACGGGAAGTGGATGGGTTGGTGCTTTATACGGACGGCAGCTTCCGATTATTGTTTTCCGAAAGCAAGACCAGTCGTATCGAAGTCAGGCTACAATGCTCGCAAGAGATCTATTAACATTAGCAAAAGCAGATGACAACAAGGAATGGTTTATTGGTATTGGGAATGTATATAGTTCTTTAGATGAAATCAAACAGTCCTATCAAGAGTCACTCATTGCTACAAGAGATACAACGCTTCCTGTGAAATATAGGTTTTATGCAGATTTACCTGCGCTTGTATCAGGCTTTGATGAGGAAACGTCCAAGCAACGTGAACAGCAATTTTTTGATCACATTCGTAATGGTGAGTGGGATGATATTTACGACAGCTTTACGGAAGTCATAGATCGCCTTGAAAAAGAGGGAATCAATCTCCTGCAGGTTCAGCAACGTGTCATGGAGCTTCTTTGGATTTCCTATCGTGTACTGAGCGAAATGGGGGTAGAGCCCGATGCGCCGTTTTATTCTTTTCAAGCTACTGACCTACGGCAATTACGTGCCGAAACAAATCATTTGCTAGAAAGAATGAAACAGTCATATGAGGAGTATAATGCTGAGCTAGAAGACGATACGATTCAACAAATTAGACAGTATATCATTGATCATGCTCATGAGGATATATCTTTAGAGGCACTTGGCCGCAAAGTGGGCTTAAGTCCTATTTATATTAGTAAGATTTTCAAAGAACAGCTTGGCGTTAATTACATCCACTTTTTAACGGAGTGTCGTATTGAGAAAGCCAAGAAACTGATGCGGGACCCGTCAAAAAGCTTGAAAGAAATTACGTTTGAGGTTGGGTACCATGATCCGAACTATTTCAGTAAAGTGTTTAAAAAAATGTGTCACGCCTCGCCAACAGAGTATCGGAAAAAGCTACTTGTTTCAAAGTCTGATTGATTAAAAGGAAAGGAAGCGAGACGAATGAAACGATTAGTTTTCCAAGTTAGTCTAGGCATGCTAATGCTTCTTTTAGTGCAGGGTCTCACAGCTTGTGAACAGGACGAAGACCCTAGTAACGTAGCTCCTTTAGGCAATGTTACGTATATAACGTCAGATAATCGTTTAGAAGAAAAAATCAAAATCGGTTTTTCCATGGATACGTTACTTGAAGAACGCTGGCTGAAGGATAGGGCGCTTTTTAAAAAAGCGGTGGAAGAGCGAGGGGCTGAAGTGGAAATCATGGCAGCCAATGGAAACGATGCCCTGCAAATTTGGCAAGCAGAGAAAATGATCAGTCACGATATTGATTTGCTTGTTGTCGTGCCACATAATGCTGAGTCAACAGCAGCTATCGTCAATAAGGCGCACGCTGCCGGTATAAAAGTGATGTCTTATGACCGCTTAGTGAAAAACGCAGAGGTCGATATGTATGTGTCATACGATAATGAACAGGTGGGCGAGCTGCAGGCAAAGGCGATAACAAGCGTAGTTCCGAAAGGAAAATATGTATACATCGGTGGTGCAGAAACAGATAACAATGCTCATTTGTTTAAAAAAGGTGTGTTTAAGGTACTACAACCATTCATTAATCGAGGTGATATTTCAGTCGTGTTTGATCAGTGGACAAAAGACTGGGTGCCAGCGAACGCAAAGGAAAATATGAGGATTGCGTTGAAAGCGAACAATAATAAAATTGATGCGGTCATTGCCGCAAACGATGCGACCGCTGGTGCTGTTATTGAAGCGCTTGAAGAGGTGGGACTGTCAGGAGAAATTCCTGTTGCTGGCCAGGATGCTGATCTTGCAGCTGTTCAACGTATCGTAGTTGGAACGCAGACAATGACTGTGTATAAACCAATTAACGCCCTAACCGAAACGGCTGCCGATCTTGCTGTCAAACTTGCTAAAGGGAAAGCGGTTACGGAGGACAGGAATGTCAATAATGGGAAAATTGAAGTACCATCTGTTCTTCTTTCGCCGATTGCAGTGGAGAAATCCAATATAGATGAGACTATAATAGCGGATGGGTTTCACTCTGAGGAGGATGTATATCGGTACGTAGAAGATAAGAAATAATCGGTCAGCACAAGGCATCGGTTTATCGTAGCCTTTCACTGACTTCGACTTCAGGAAGTGTCTTTTCTATGGATAATAAACATAAAAGGCACTTTTTTTCTTTTTTAGTAGATATATTTATCAAAGATTATTTCACTATTGTTTGCTTCTTTAGTTACTTATAGTTTAATGAAATTGAATTGAAAGTTTAATGCGAAATAAATCCCCACATGAGTGGGGATTTTCTTACCATCTATAAGCACCTTCACAAGTATTTGCTATTGGTTCATAATAACAATGCTGCTTGTATTGTCCGGTAAGTGGTTGGTTGTACCATGTAGGTGGACATGTACCATACGGATTAAAATACCAAAGGGCATATTTGGAAGGGTGTTCTCTCCAGTACTTTAAGGTGTCTCTTGCTAACTTTTTTTCTACTTCTCTTGCTCTGTTATAAAAGACATTCCCTTTTTGTACGGCTTCAAAAGAATAATTTCCTCCTTGCACTTGATAAATTACGTCCCGTATCGACCTTAAATCTTTAAAATCCAAACAATTAGCTTTTAGTCTATTTACAATTACATTCCCAACCATAAGCATCCCTAATCGCCCTTCACCTTCAGCTTCTGCTCTCATCATCCTTGCCATTAAATCAACGTCACTGTCGGTATATTTTACTCTTGCCACTTTTTATCACCCCTAAAAGCATTGTATGAATTGACTATACAAAATTGTAACTTAAAACATATATATTTTATTTATTAAGTTTAATAAGGATAAATTTATAAATTAAGTTTGCTGGCTTGTTCATCATTACATTTCCCACTAAAAGCATTCCTAGTTGTCCTTCACCTTCGGCATCTGCTCACATCATCCATGCCATCAAAGAAACATCACTGTCGGTATATTTTACTCTTGCCAAGTTTAATCACCTCTAAAAGCATTTTATGGAATACTATACAAAGATGTAACTTTTATTTCTATAAAGTTAATGAACCAAATAAAGGTTGGCTTCCACTGCTTCCTATTAATAAGGCTTCTTTCCTCAGGTATCAAATTGAAGAACTTACTTATGGGTGCGTATCTTAACTCTCCAGTGCTTGTCATAATACTGAAGGCTTTTGAAGCATTATCACTATATTAAAGCGATGCTTGCATCAAATACGTTACCTAGCATTCTTTTATCATATTAAAAAAATACAGATGAATAATAAAATACTACTATCAGAAAGCGTTTTCACCCCTACTTACCGATGATATATTTAGTTTGTAAGCAATTACATTACAAATTGAAAGGGGTTTCAATTGAATGAAAAAATTAATTTCTACTTTATTATTAGCGATTTTGACTGTGTTTATCGTTACAGGTTGTAGCGGTGGGGGCAGTGAAGTAAGTGTTGGTATCGTATTACCGACAAAAGATGAGCCAAGATGGGTTCAAGATGAAGCGAGATTTAAAGCAGCTTTAGAAGACTCTGAGTACACAACAGAAATTTTATTCAGCCAAGGATCTTCTGCTAAGGAAAAAGAAAACGTAGAAACATTAATCAGTAAAGGTATCGATGTTCTTATCATTGCTCCACATGATGGTGCAGCAGCTGGTTCTGCAGTAGAAGCAGCTAAAAAAGAAGGAATCAAAGTTATTTCTTACGACCGTTTGATTACTGATACTGATGCAGTTGATTATTATGTTACATTCGATAGTATCGCTGTTGGTCAAGCGCAAGGGCAATATTTAATTGACAATGTTCAAGGTTCTAATGTGCCACTTTACTTATATGCAGGTGCAGCTTCTGATAACAACGCATTCTTATTCTTCGAAGGTGCATGGAATGTTCTTCAGCCAAAAATTGCTGACGGCACTTTTGTAATCGCTAACTCTAGCGAAGCTGATGCATTAAAAGATAAAGCAACACTTACTCGTGATGAAATGGGTAAAATCTTAGGACAGGTTACTACAAACTGGGATCCAAACGAAGCTAAAAATAAAGCACAAACAAACTTAACAGCTGCAGGTGCAGACTTAAAAGGTGACGTTGCTATTCTAGCTCCAAACGATGGTACAGCTCGTTCAATCGCTGACGTATTTGCTACAGATGGTGCGATTTCAAGCTATGTTGTATCTGGTCAAGATGCTGAAAAAGCTTCTATTCAATACATCATCGATGGAAAACAATCAATGACAGTATTCAAAGATGTTCGTACATTAGTAAAAGATGCTATGGGTATGGCTATCGACATTCTAGATGGCAAAACACCTCAAACAACTGGTTCGTATAACAACGGTACGATTGATGTTAACGCTAAGCAAACAGACGTTATCGTAGTTAACCAAGAAAACGTTAAGCAAGAGCTTATCGATTCAGGTTACTATGAAGCTGGCGATTTCACTGGATTAGAATAATAGATTAATAGAATGTAGAGGGATAGTGTTAGATAGTTATCTAGCACTTTTCCTCCATTGTAAGTTGTCTGGTTAAGGAGGCATAACGATGAGCGATTATATTTTAGAGATGAACCAGATATCTAAAGAGTTTACAGGTGTAAAGGCACTTTCCAATGTTAACTTTAAAGTAGGAAGAGGCGAAATCCACTGTCTAGTAGGAGAAAATGGTGCTGGTAAATCTACACTTATGAAGGTGCTTAGCGGTGTCTATCCTTATGGAACGTATGAGGGAGATATCGTATATAATGGACAGGTTCAACAGTTTAATAAAATAAGCGATAGCGTAGATGTCGGTATCGCGATTATTTATCAAGAGCTAGCATTATTCCCTGACCTTTCTGTTTATGAAAATATTTTCGTAGGGAATGAGATTCAAAAGGGTGGCATTCTCGACTGGAACAAAGCGGTCGTTGAATCTAAAAAAATGTTAGATAAAGTAGGCTTAAAGGTGAATCCTGAAACATTAATTAAGGATTTAGGAGTAGGGAAACAGCAATTGATAGAAATTGCAAAAGCACTAAGTAAAGAAGTAAAGCTACTCATTTTAGATGAGCCTACTGCAGCACTTAACGAAGACGATAGTGAAAATCTTCTTGAGTTATTACGCGAATTGAAAAAGCAAGGTATTACCTCTATTATGATCTCCCACAAATTGAAAGAAGTTATTGCCATTGCTGATAAAGCGACTGTCTTACGCGATGGGGAAACGATTTGTACATTAGATTCTTCTAAAGGTGAAATTACTGAAGCGGCTATCATTAAAAACATGGTTGGTCGAGATATTGAAGATATATATCCTAAGCGAGCTAAAAAAGAATTTGGTGACAAAATTCTTGAACTAGTAAACTGGACAGCGTATGACCCGAAACTAGGTCGTAATGTTGCTCAAGATGTCAATATTCACGTCAAACAGGGTGAAATAGTTGGTATTGCTGGTTTAATGGGTTCAGGAAGAACAGAACTTGCACAAAGTATTTTTGGAAATGCTGAAAATAACAAGTTACAGGGTGATTTATTTTTTGAAGGTAAGCCTACTAACTTTAAACATACTAGCGATGCCATTAAGGCTGGTATTGCTTATGTAACAGAGGATAGAAAAGGTGACGGCTTATTTTTACTACAAGATATTAAAAATAATATTTCTATCGGTAATTTAAAAGGCATCTCTCCAAGTGGAGTTGTCAATGAAAATGAAGAGATAAAAGTTGCAGAAGAGTATAGACAATCATTGGGCATTAAGACACCATCTATACAGCAGCTTGTTGGGAATTTAAGTGGTGGAAATCAACAGAAGGTATCGTTAGGAAAATGGCTTTTTGTAGGCCCAAAACTATTAATCTTAGATGAACCAACACGTGGCATTGACGTTGGGGCTAAATTTGAAATCTATACAGTTATGAATGAACTGATTAATAAAGGCATGAGTATTATTATGATTTCATCCGAGCTTGGAGAAGTGTTAGGGATGAGCGATCGCGTTTATGTCATGGCTGAAGGCGAAATCAAAGGTGAATTGTCCGCAGCAGATGCCGATCAAGAAAAGATTATGCAACTTGCGACGCAATAGGAGGTCGAACATTTATGAAGTATGTTAACGAGCTAAAGGGCTTATTAAAACATAATATCCGTGATTACGGAATGTACATTGCTTTATTTGTTATTATGATTACTTTTACAATTCTTACAGATGGACTATTCATGTCTTCTCGTAATATTAGTAACTTACTAGATTCAGCTGGTTATATTGCTGTCTTGGCTGTCGGTGTTATGCTTGTTATCGTTATCCGCCACATTGACTTATCGATTGGGTTTTTAGCTGGTTTTCTTGGTGCGATAGCAGCGATTCTACTTATGAATTATGGTCTACCAGTATATATCGTAATTCCAATCATTCTTGCTCTTGGTGTTTGTGCAGGTTCTGTTACTGGATTCCTAGTAGCTAGAGTGGGTATTCCGGCATTTGTTGCTACGTTAGCTGGATGGTTAATTTATCGTGGTGCTATTCTATTGGCAACAGAAAAAACAGGAACAATCATTGTTGACAATGATGCATTTAATGCGATTGGTAACGGTTTTATTCCATCGATTGCAGAAGTAGGTGGACTACATTTACTATCATTAATTCTTGGTGTAATCGGAATCTTATTTTTCATCTATAGTGCTATTTCCAACCGTAACAATAAATTAAAATATGGATTTGATGTTGTTTCAAAACCGATTTTTGTGCTACAACTAGTGTTTGTTTCATCAATTATGGCTTATATTACGTGGCTATTGGCTGGTTATAACGGTTTCTCTTGGACAGTTATAATTATTATCCTTGTTGTTCTTGTGTATCATTTCATTACAACAAAGACAGTAATTGGGCGTCACATTTATGCAGTAGGTAGTAACCCAGAAGCGGCCCACTTAACAGGTATTAGCGTAAGTAAAATTACGTTCCTAGTATTTGGATCTATGGGTATGCTATCAGCACTATCAGGTATCTTATTCACAGCACGTCTACAATCAGCAACAACAACAGCTGGTACATTATTCGAGCTTGATGCGATTGCCGCGGCATTCGTTGGTGGGGTATCCGCTGCTGGTGGTGTTGGTAAAGTAACTGGTGCTGTCATCGGTGCCATCGTTATGGCGACATTAACAAACGGAATGAACTTAATGGGTGTAGGTATCGCTCCTCAGTACATGATTCGTGGTGGCGTACTTGCCCTAGCCGTTATCTTCGACGTAATGACTCGCCGTCAAAGAGCATAAAGCAGACAGGGGACGGTTCTCGCTCTGCCAAGCTCGGCAAACTGGGGACGGTTCTCGTGCTGCCATTCGATTATCTATCGAAGGCGACGCGAGAACCGTCCTCTTTTTGTGTATCAAGGGTTGGCAGATTGGCAGACAGGCAGACTGGGGATGGTTCTTATACTGCCAAGTTCAGGCTCATATAGTGGTGGCTTTTCTTATTTTGCCATACACCTATCCAAGAGAATACGAAGGCAGAGATAGTGGGTTGATCTCACTAACATGACAATTAATAGTTTATTATGGTAGATATATACAAACCTATATTTGGTATAATAGATTTGCTTTATGCTTTGTTTACTAAGTGGGGTTTTTATTATATCGGGCAAATTTTTTCGGGGTATATTTCTGCATCCTCACCAAGACGGCTAAGGTGACATATGTATTATTGTTGAATTAATTTTAGGGGGCAACGCAAATGATGGACAATATTAATTTCAATCACATTCACAAGTATGGCACGCTTGTTATGAAAAATGAACTGTTCAATCATGTTCATAATCCAGAAGTATTATTACAATATGATAGCAACTTCATTAAATTTAATAGAGTGCCTACAAAAGAAGAATTTCTTAATACAGAGGCCTATTTAATGGCCTATCATAAGAAATATGGACAAGAGCATGTTAAATTTTATTTTCCTGAGGGAGAAAAGCTGCCTACATATTTGACAGATTATTTTCATGAAAACAACTTTTCATTAGGTTTTCTAGAGTTGTATGCGATTAATCCTGCCTCATTTCCAAAAGTGGAAAGTAACATTAACATACAAGTTCATGAAGTAACAATAGATACGTTAGATATGTACCTCAATCTTCAATTCAAAGAGGATTCAAGTCACGGGGAAACTTATGCAAAGCAAAAGCAAGCGCAGTGCATTAGTACTTTTTCAAATAATGATATTTTACAGATGATTGCTTTTTACCAAAATGCGCCGGCTGGTGCTGTTGATGTTATTGTCAAAGAACAAACAGTAGAAATTGATAACTTATTAGTCGCTACTGAATTCCAAAGAAAAGGAATAGGTAGCAGTATACAAAAGTATATAATGGATAGGTTTCCTGAAAAAACGGTAATTCTTGTTGCTGATGGCGAAGATACTCCGAGGCACATGTATCGAAAACAAAACTATCAATACCTTGGATTTCAATACGAAGCAATGAAAGTATTCTCATGTTCATGAAAAAAGTAAGCAATGCAAACAGGGGACGGTTCTCATACTGCCAATCATACGAGCGTAGGCAGCGTGGGAACCGTCCCCATACTTCTGTCAACGGAGGTCTCTGCCACCATTAATATCTAGTGTTGCTCCGTAAATAAAGCCTGCAGCGGGACTTGCCATATAAACAATACTCTGTGCAATTTCTTCCGGGGTGGCGTATCTATGAGACAGTAGCTTCGTTCTCGCATAATCATCGGATTGTGCTGATGTTGCGTCACTTCCCATTTCTGTTAAGGTGATTCCAGGAGCCACACAGTTGACACGAACGTTTGGTGCAAACGCTCTAGCCGCACTT
Organism: Bacillus sp. HMF5848; assembly: GCF_003944835.1. Classification (GTDB taxonomy): domain Bacteria; phylum Bacillota; class Bacilli; order Bacillales; family HMF5848; genus HMF5848. The sequence goes on along the minus strand of NZ_RWIV01000001.1, from coordinate 2,520,322 downwards.
TTTGTTAAGTTTACTAGTCCAGCCTTAGCTGCTGCATAATGTGGATGATGAGGTACACCTGTATGCGCAGCAACACTTGATACGATTACAATTGAAGCATTTTCATTGAGTAAGGGTAGAACAGATTTTAAAACGTAAAACGTCCCATTTAAATTGGCATGAATGACATAATCCCATTCTTCAAACGTAATATCTTCAAAAGGAGTCACAATATTAACTCCAGCGTTAAGTATGACTGTATCAATCTTTGGAGCTGTGGTTGATAATTGCTTCAAAGCGTTAACTACATCTTTAGAATCGCTCATATCAAATCTACATTTCCATGATTTCCTGCCTGTATTTTCAATGCATTGACTTACTTTCTCTGCACCTTCTTCGTCTGTTCTGTAGCCAACTATTACATCCGACCCTTCTTCAGCTAGAAGCTTCGCCGCAGCAGCACCGATTCCTTTCGACGCACCTGTTACAAAGGCAACCTTGTCTTTAAGTCTTAAATCCATAAATTTGTCCTCCTTACACTAAAAAGTGTAAAAACTACTTCAACAAAATAACAAGCTTTTCCTTCTTGTAGAAAAGTGAATAATATGTATAACATCGTCTACGACTTATTTTTATCAGGTATTATACAGGGGAGTTGTCAAGGAAAATTCTTGACCTAGAGAGACTATCTCTGTCCTACAAAAGGCAATGAACGATAAAAACTACTTTGACAAGACTATGAATTCCATCGGTTCATTCAGAGCGACTATTTAATTATAAAATAATCTGTTAATATAATTTATATTGCTAGTTTTACATAATGATAATATTTAAAATCTAGGACAAGTCCTTGTTTTCATAAAGTTAAGGCAAAAGGAGAATAGAATATACTACATAGTTACAGTAAGGATGGGTTACATGCTATGAAAGAGAAAGTAACGTTACATGAGTTTAGTCAGAAACTCACAGGTAATGAGCTGTATTGGTTTATTTTCATCATATATTTGTCTTGTTGTTTATTAGTTATTAATCATATTTATGGGTATCGATTCACGGATTCGGGAACTATTATTACCATTATGTTCGGGATTACGTCAGGATTATTAGGTTTAATGGGACTAGTGGCGATCTTTGTGTCATTGAATATGCAGCATAAGATTCAGACATGCAGAGAGCTTTACTGGCAAATGGTAGCTGCGTCACGTCAAGAGCAGGATCCTGAAAAAATCTCTAGAGACATGTCTGCGGCTGTTAAAAAGTATGGCATTATCTTTAGCAATGAAGATAAATACATGAGCGTTGTAATATCTGTATCACAAAAAAGTATTATGTTTGTTATTTTTTCGTGGATATTTTTTGTTTCTTTACTTGGCTATGACTCGTCTCAACAGTTTTGGTTGCTTGTATTTACAATTTTAGGTATATATATTCTTTTGCATTTTCATAGAATAATAGGAAGACTAAAAGATATTCAAGCTGTTGGTGAGTTGAAAGAATTAACCAATATACTTGACATTAAAGACGATAATGAAAAAGATGTGGAATCTGTTTATATGACAGCAACAAACTTAAGACTTAAATGTTTTGCTGCACCTAGAGAAAGTAGAATAGGAGTTTATGCATATTTGTTAATTCCGATTTCAAATTTTCATATTAAGTTAAGATGGGTTGATGCTGTCAAGGACAGGTCCGGTAATCCTTATGAAAAATCAAAAATAGAATTTACTCGCATCTTTCACGCACCCTATTTCCATCATACTATTCAGGTGAAAGACTATGATAACGTAGTGGCGGCTTGGCAAGAAAAAGGAACACCATATTTACACCACGAACCGCTGTTTTACATAGAGGAAGCGGAACAAGATGTAATAACGTTTAATGAAAATACAATACTTGTTCCAAAGCGAACCGGTGTCTTAGACTTGGCGTTTACCATTTCTAATCACGCAACCACACCGTCATTCTTTGCAGGTATTGATCCGTATGAACATAACACAAGTATTAATTTTCAGGCAAAGTTTCAAATCTTTAACAACACTAAACAATATCCTTACGTTTCAGAAATTGCGTATGATGGTAGCCCAAATAATCCAGAGTGGTATGAAATGGATCAAGTATAAGAGGCAAACAGGGGACGGTTCGAGAGCACTGAAAAAAACATACCTTGTCGAATTCAGCCAAACCGCTAACGAGATATAGGTGTAACTAAGAGAATAAGTAATTACATATTGTGAATGATTACCTTCTGTTTAGCTGATTTGTCACTTTTTCAACAGTCTCGGACGGTTCTCATCCTGCCAGAATGATCGACCGAAGGCAAAGTGAGAACCGTCCCCGCTCTTCCGAGCAATGGCAAACTGAGAACCGTCCCCACACTGCCTTACAAAGCTTAATAATTACGTATTTATTTGATAATGCTACTAAAGACAATACAACTAGAGGGTGAAAATATTATGTGGGATACATTAGCGATTATTGCTTTTTTGGCTGTACCTGTTTTTATTATTATGGCTGCTTTCTCATTTTTTAAGAAAAAAGGGACAACAAAGCGAAATCTTATCATAGCAGGTGTCAGTTTTGTCGTGTTTGTTATCGCGGCAGTAAACGCTCCACCGGCTGATAGCAATGATGTTACAGAGAACGCTACAGAGGACATTGCTGAACAGGAAGACGTAAATGAACAAGAAAAAACAGAAGACGTAACAGAACAGGATGATCAGGAGCAAAATCAAACTGAATCTTCTGATGAGCAGCAGAGTGAACCAAAGGTTTTTGAAGATAAACCTGATCAAGAGGTAGAGGAAGTACAAGAAAAACAAGAATCACAGACCCAAGAAAACCAACAGCAAAGTAATCTAGAAGAACTTGGTCTTGAGTTAGTAACAGTAGGACGAGTGGTGGACGGTGATACATTTGTGACAGAGAATGGTCGAAAAGTCCGTCTTATTGGGGTGAATACACCTGAATCAACGACTCGAACAGAAGAGTATGGTAAAGAAGCAAGTAAATATACGACATCTCGCCTAGAAGGGCAAAGGGTATATATGCAAAGGGATGTATCCGAAACAGATCGATACGGGAGATTGCTTCGTGTCGTTTGGTTTGAAGTGCCGACCGATGACTTAAACGAGCAAGAAATCCGGAATAAGATGTTCAATGCCGAGCTTGTGTTAAATGGATATGCTGAACCTTCGACTTATCCGCCTGATGTGAAATACAGTGAGTTGTTCCGAAAGTTCGCACGTGAAGCAAGAGAAAAGGGAACTGGTTTGTGGGCGTATGGTTCAGAAGGTACTACAAAGGGTGATCTTGACGGGACAGACACAAATGAGCCGCCACCAGCAACCGAGGATTCTGATAAAGATACTACTTCAACGCCTCCGGCAACTAATCAAAAAGAATCATATAAAAACTGTACTGAATTAAGAAAAGTATATCCTAATGGTGTGTCACAGGACCACCCAGCTTATGATTCAAAGCATGACCGTGACAAAGATGGCTATGCTTGTGAGAAATAATCACAAAAGGTTGTTATAAAAAGATTATCAATTATCAATTATAAATACAATGTGACTAGCCAGTAGTACAACATTAACCTTGAAAGAACTCAAGCTTAATTACTAAGTTGTAATTTGAATTTAACTAATATCATAAAGCTGTCGAGACTTTTACTCGACAGCTTGTAATGTTTAATGTTTAATGTTTATTTTTGAAAACATAGCAGATCTAACAAGAGAAAAGACCGTAATTATTATCATAACTAGAATAGTAGAAAGCGAGTTGTATGAATCAATCCATCCAATTTAATTTTTCAATGTTACTTCTGTCCGCAAGAAATATCTTACGTTATCTTCCATCAATACCAAGCTGGTGACTTTTTGTATTCTCGATCAAAAACAAACGTTTATGTACCATCCAATTTTCCTGTTGAATCTAATTATTACTAAGAGTCTGTTCAAATTTGTCCTAAACATACGAGTTTAAATATTAGTCTTTATGTAAGCTTACAGAAATAGAAAGTGAATTATATTAGTGTAGAATAAAGTCAATTCGTATTTAGGTTGGGGTATCGTTATTGAATACAGGCTTAGTATTATGTTAAGATTTCTCATTTTTTAACAACTTACAGGTAGAGACAATTAATGGAACCTACCATTCTTGAACTGGTTTGTCCACCCACTGATATTATTATTGATTATAATGAAAAGAGATGAAAAAATGAATCGAAGAACAATGTTAAATATAGGTATAGTTTTACTTATCATAATAGGTCTAATATGGTTTAATAATTCTTACTTAAATGTAAAACCTGACATGATCCGAGAATGGATCTTATCATTTGGAGTGTTTGCGCCAGTGATTTTCATTTTAATCTATAGCATTCGACCTCTGATTTTGTTTCCTGCTTCGATTCTTTCTTTAGCAGCAGGCTTAGCATTTGGAGCTTTTTGGGGGACCATTTATACCATTGTTGGTGCAACAGCAGGAGCGATTCTTGCTTTCTTTCTTGCACGAGTGCTTGGAAGTAAATTTGTGAAGGGAAGATGGAAAGGGAAAGGCAAAGCTATTGAAACTCAGCTTGAGAAAAACGGCTTTCTTTATGTTCTTCTTCTCCGGTTTATTCCGCTGTTTAATTTCGATATGATTAGCTATATATCAGGCTTGTCAAAGGTCCGCTTTACTCATTTTCTTGTCGCGACCGTCATTGGCATGATTCCGGCGACATTTGCTTATAACTTTCTTGGATCTAGTCTTTTAGCTTCATCTTGGTGGGTGTTAGGTTTAGCTCTACTTGTTTTTGTTGCCTTTGCAATTCTCCCGGTCATGGCCAGCTCTTCCTTGAGAGAAAAACTAGGGTTTGTAAAAAATGGAGAGAAGAACAACGCTTGATTCACATGCAAGAAAATAGATTCAAACATACATTGGTGGACCGAAAAGGCATTATAAAAGGTCGGCCTAACACGAAATTAAGTCACACTTAATTAAGGGAGTGCTTATACATTGAAAAAATATGACCTGATTGTCATTGGCGGGGGTGCTGGAGGACTAACCGCTGCAGCTGGTGCAGCATCATTAGGCGCTAAAGTAGCTCTCATAGAAAAAGAAGAGCAGCCTGGTGGAGACTGCTTGCATTATGGATGTGTTCCATCTAAAGCTCTTATTGAAACAGCAAGAATAGTACATGAAGCTAGAAAATCCTCTGACCTTGGATTTAATTTAGAAGGTACCGTTGATATGAAGCAAGTAAAAAAGAGAATAAAAGAGGCGATTGCAACAATCCAAAAGCATGATGATGCTGATCGTTTTAGAAGTTTAGGGATTGATGTGTATATAGGAAAAGGAAGCTTTTTTAGCCGCCATGAAGTTCATATTAATGGGGAAGAGGTTATTTATGGAAAGAAAATAGTGATTTCAACAGGTTCAAGACCTTTTATTCCACCTATTAAAGGTATAAAAGAAGCCGGTTTTATCACAAATGAAACTATTTTTGATCTTGAGCATGTACCTCAAAATCTTCTCGTTGTTGGAGGGGGACCTATTGGTTTAGAAATGGCTCAAGCCATGTCAAGACTAGGTAGTAATGTAACAGTTGTAGAACGTGCGCCCGAAATCTTAATACGTGAAGATGAAGAAATCAGGAATTTGGCAACAGATAGTCTTTCTAGGGAAATATCAATTCATACAAATGCCTCCGTTGAGGAGGTCAAAATCGTAAATAATGAAAAGCTAGTTATAATTAAAAAAGATGAGAAGGTACTGGAAATTCCAGCAGATGACATACTCATTGCGGTTGGTAGAATTCCAAATTCAGATTCTTTAGCATTAGAAAATACGAATGTAATAACAAGTGACAAAGGCTATATCGTAGTAAATGAGTATTTACAAACAAGTGATTCATCTATTTACGCCATTGGGGATGTGGTAGGAAAGATGCCGTTTACTCACGTTGCAGGCATGGAAGGGAAACTTATTGTCCAGAATGCTGTACTCGGCTTAAGAAGAAAGGCTAACTATGACACGGTACCGTGGAATACGTATTTGTCTCCCGAGATCTTTCATCTTGGATTAACCGAAGAACAAGCTAAAGAAAAGAATGTTGATGTTAACGTATATAAAATGAATTTACATGATGTCGATCGTTTTGTTACGGACCATGAAACGGACGGTTTCGTAAAAGTTCTAACAGACAAAAAAGGCTATATCATTGGTGCGCATGCTATTGGCAAAGGGGCGGGAGATTGGATGCAAGAGGTAGTTTTCGCGAAGAAATATAAACGAAAACTAGGAGATATCTCGCAAGTTATTCACCCATATCCCAATCATGCTGCAGCTGTACAACGAACGGCAGATTTATACTGGCGTGAAGCTTTGTTTGCAGGGTGGATCCCTAAAGTTATTAAAAAATATATTCAATGGTTTAGATAAGAATAGAGTGAGCAGTAGTAGTAGCTCACTCTATAAATTTATAATTCTTCTAATACATCATTAATTCTATCAACATTGATGGCAAGACGTAATTTTTTATTAATCCTCCGTTTTTAGCTGACTCATGATAGCACTTGTGTTTTTCTTGTTGATCCGGCCATGTTAGCGACATCTTGGTCACTAAGAGGTAAAGTCGATGTTTCTCCGAACATATTTCCATCTACTAATATATCAACGGTAAACTGCTTCTCACTTTGGTTAATCTTCTATAATCGTACCCGCCCTTTTTTTGACGGATCAGTGACATCATGGTCTACAGATAGTTTTTTAGAATAATACGGATACTTGAAAAAAAGGAGTCCGTTGATGTTTCAGGCCTGACTTAGGAGAAATATAGAATGTATCCCTAAAAAGAACAGTGCCACCTGCTTCGTTTATAAGAACTGGATACAGAGTAATTGATGGTAAGAGGCAAGCTTAATCAATTATTAAAAGTAGTAAAGTTTTTGTATTACATCATAAGTAACGATTTTTGGCGAACAGGTTTTTGCAGACCTGTTCGTTCCTCTTAGGAGGTATTTAAGGAGAGAATGGCGTTAATGGCAATATCATATTATTCGTATTAGAAGAAATGGTTCAATAATAGTGGACAAAAGTGTTTTTGCCTACGCTTAAAACTAATTTTTATTAGTCTTCAATAATCTCTGTGGTTGATTTAAATTTATGTTTCTTTAATTTGTCGAATACATACCCATTTCTTGTCGACTACATACTCATTCCATGTCGACTCTGTACCTATTTAAAGTATTTTCCTCTTTGCTGAACTTTTTAGGGAGTTTTTAATCTTTAGATTGGGTGTTTTCACTCTTTGGACGATGAATTAATTCAGTTTCGGATGCCAAAGTAATAAGGTATTTCAAGAAGTACTAGAAATTCAAGTTCAGAAAGGTCTTTAACTGTCAGATTCATTCACAGACGAAGAGGTAAGTAAGGAAAATAGAAAGTAGGAAAAGGCAATTGAGTTCTGGACTGTAATAAGGCGAACTATCTGAGGTCATTTGTGGTTTGATCATGTCCATTCAGGACTGTTGTGCCATCTTTAAAAAAGCTATAAACTAATTATAAGGAGGTTATGAAATGCTACTTTCTAAAATGAAGAATGTTACTCTTTCTGACTTGACCGGTAATGATGTCTATATTGATGACTTTAAAGGAAAGAAAACCTTGCTTTTTATGTGGGCATCTTGGTGACGATGTAGAGACCAGCTGCCAGTTTGGCAGAATTTTTATGAAAAAAACAAAGATAATGACTTTGAAATACTTTCCGTATCTGTAGACATTCAAGGCTCTGACGTTGTTAGACCGTATGTGAAGGATATAACGTTTCCAACAGTCGTTGATACAGAAAATAAATTAGCGAGTTTATTTGGGTTTAAGATTGTCCCAAATGGAATCTTCTTAGATAAAGAAGGGACCATTAAGCTAGTAAAACAAGGTTTCAGCGTTCATAACGATGAGCATGTTAACGCTATTGAGAATTTAATAGAAGGAACGATAGACCATATTACATTAGAGGATGAGTACTATCAACCTTCAGCAGAGGTATCAAAACTAGAAAAGCAGCTTGCTGAAACAAAGTTTAAACTTGCGTTGCAATATTCAAATAATGGAGAGAAGGAGAAAGCTTTACAGGAGTTAGACGAAGCATTGTCGATTGATCCAGACAATTTTCTTATTCGAAAACAACGGTGGTATATTCGCTATCCAGAGAAATTCTCTCCGACGATTGACATCGAGTGGCAACAAAAGCAGCTTGAGAGAGAACAATTAGAAGAGTGTGGTCCAGAAGGTTGTGTCATTCCCGGTACAACAAGCAGTGATGATTGTTATGAACGCTAGACTGTAAATAAAGGATTCACCACTAATGAAAGATGAGTTAAAGACTTTAAAACTGAACATCTTCATTCGAACAATACTACTTATTGATAGCCTTATCTAAAATGAATAGCTTCATTTTTACATATGCTTTCATACATAGGAATATATTCTTTCTGTAGACCCATAAATCAAGGAGGGGAGAACATGAAAGATTATATTCCAAAGAAAGTAGTGAAGAACCTATACATCTATCGCTACTTGTTTCATCCTTTAGTTGTTACAAAAATTTATATAAGAAATAATCTCCCACAAATTGCTTTGCTATCAGCACTTTCGGCTTTATTACAATCTTCAGGGAACTACATTCCAGTTATAGGTCTTTTTATGAGTGCTTTTTCAACTTTTCCAGTTATGATTGCTTCGCTTATTTCAAAACGTGGAATTATATATACTTATATCATTTCTACTTTACTGTTGTTGATTTTACAACCAAGTGAGTTTTTTACATTTCCATTTACAACCGGTTTATTAGGAGTATCATTTGGGCTTGGTCTAATTTTGTTAAAAAAGCGGGCTTGGATTATTTCTGTTTCTAGTATTACTCTTATTTTTGGAATCATGATTTTGCTACTGTTGTTTAAATTCCCTATTTTAGGACCTATACAAATTACATCCTTTTTCGATTACGCTATCCTTTTAGGCTGTTCATTCATTTACTGTTGGATTTTCTTTGATTTAGGTAATATTCTTCTTAGAAAGATAGTGAATCATTTAGTTACCAGTTAATAATCTCCTATGCGATGAGATACCGATGATGACAAGATTATTATTATTATAAAGAGATATGTGAAGGATTCATTTTATCAATTTTCAAGTTCGAAAGTTTTTTGGAAAATATGATTTATCCATACTACTCCTAAAAACACAAGTATTAATAAGGGATTCACGCTCTTAGTTATGTAATAAATGAATGTAATAAGATTTGAACCTTGTAATGTTTCACGGATCTCAAATACTTCCCATACTCTTATACAAAAATATCGCCCTTCATGTTGTGAAGGGCGTTTGTTTGTAGAGGAAGACGGATTAAAGGCAGTATAAGAACCGTCCCCATGCTTCTTTCTTAGCAGTAGAAGCTGCTGCCAACGATGATTAATAATATGAACAACACTACTATTAAAACAAATGGATTAACCCCATAAGCAGGAGCACCATATCCATAAGCTGGAGCAGTGTAAGCTGGCATTGTATAAGTTGGTGTTGGAGCCATATTATCCATCATAGTTGGTGCAATATTCATATTAGCAGAAACATTAGGTGCTGCATTCATGTTTGAATACATAATGACACGTCCTTTCGTAATAGTTGTTTGCACTACATTATACTCACCTATATGAAATTAGAGCCCGTCAACCTGAAAAATGGGTGAATATCATGCATTCGTATTTATTGTTCTTGAATTGATAGTTCTTCGCCCAGCGAGCCCATATTTTTCAAAAAATGTGATATAGTTATTCTGTTGTGAAAAAAATTTGTAATCACTCTGGCTCAAAACCCAACGAGGTGAATAATACATGATTAAGTGTGTCATATTTGATTTTGATGGAACGTTAGTGGATTCACAAAAAGCGATTGTATCAAGCTGGAATAGTCTTGCTAATAAATATAATGCTAAAGAAATAAAGTTCTCAGACCTTGACATGCTAAAGGGTTTGTCAATGAGTGAACGAAGTAAACTATTGAACTTTCCTATGTATAAGATTCCTATGATTATGCCACATTTCTACAAGCTGTTTCGCCAATCCATTCAGGACGTAGCACTGGTAGAAGGTGTGAGGGAGATGCTTCAGGAACTTGAAGAGAGAGGATATACCATTGTTATTATCTCTTCAAACGCTAAGGAGAATATTTTAACTTTTTTAGAAAAAAACAATATTACGTGTGTAACGGATGTTATATGTTCAAGTAAACTTTTTGGGAAAGATAAATTAATACGGAAATTTTTAAAAGATAATAACTTAGACGAATCTGAAGTGAAGTATGTAGGTGATGAAGAACGTGATGTTATTGCGTGTAAAAGGGTTGGAATACCTGTGATTTGGGTGGGGTGGGGCTACGATTCATTCGAAGTAGTAAAAGAGGCCAATCCAGATTACATGGTGTATTCACCGGCAGATTTGCTTCATGTTATATAGAATATGTTACACGAAATAGATAGGTGGGGATTACTTTGTCAAAGTTAGTTACTGTCGTATTTGGTTTTGTTTTTGGAACACTCGTTTCTTTTTTAACGGCCTTTGTGTTTATGCTAATTGGACAAGTTTTAGCTGGTGGAATAACATCATTTCAGGGAGAGAGCTGGCTATACATTTCAAGTATCATTCCATTTGCCATTACCTTTGCAGTCATAGGTGGATACATACACAATAAAAAAGCGATTACGAAAAGAAAATTGTGGTTTATCAGCTTCGTAAGTGCTTTTTTCGTGTCTTTAGTTAGCGGTACAGTAGGTGCCATCTTTGCAGAATTTATTGATAGAGGTGGTTTGGAGACTCTTAATGTGGACGGCACATTAATATGGGGAACAGTCTATTCCTTTGCTCTACTACCTATTACGGTGCCATTCGCTCGTTTCTTAATCGGTATGTTTTCTAAATTGAGTATGAAATTTATCTAAAATATTGGCGAGATGATTCCCTCTTTAAGCGTGTATTGGGCTTAGTACCTAGCTAAGAGAAGGTGGATTTTTAAGCATTTGAGAAGAATTTTATCGTTTCTTTGAAAAAGTAGGGAGTCAGAAATGAAACCTAATTATGAAAAACTAATTGAACCTAGCATAACAACAGTAGAGATGTTTAATAAATGGGAAAACGATGCGTCTATCATTCCGTTAATTCGGCCTAACCGAAATGAGAATGAGTTAGAGCATCGTGAAGAACTAACGCAAATTAACTTGTCTCAGCGCTTAGAAAACCATCACATATATCTAATTTATTTCAATCATATGTTAGTAGGGGAAATGAGCTACATGATTGACCCTGACCATTTATTGAAAAATGAGACAGGTACCGCTTGGATTGGCATCACTATTGGTGAGCCTGAGGGACGAGGAAAAGGAATCGGCTTTGATGCTATTCAATATTTAGAGAAACAAATAAAAAACGATAGTCTAAAACGAATTGAATTAGGTGTATTTGAATTCAACATGCAAGCAAGAAGGCTTTATGAAAAGTTAGGTTATAAGGAATGTGGATATATTGACAATTTTACTTATTGGCAAGGTGAAATGTGGACAGATATCCGAATGGAAAAGTATATATGATAAATTATGTAAAAAGAAGAACTTGATTAGTCTTTAATCAAGTTCTTCTTTTTCATCTTAGCATTATTCTTTTGTAGGATTCGGATCTTTCTCCTCAGCAAACTCGTAAGCAAAGCTTTGGTTGAAGCTAAGTTGTCTTTCCCTCACGAGTGGTTTTATAGTTTTTATGATATAGGAATGAACAAATACTTCGGACCCTGCAAACAGTAACGCGGAGATAATGCTTCCCCATGCAACTTGTAAATAGCTCTCAAAAAGAATTCCACCAAACACCCAGACAATTAAATAAGTCAAAAAGAAATCTACAACAATCGTGTTTGTTTTACCGATTCGTGGGAGAAGGATTTGATCACCAACAAAATAGGATACAATCGTTAGAAGTAACGCAAATGAAGCGATATCAACAAAGGTTGCATCAAAAAACAAGTCTAAGCTAATCCAGAATACCACTAAACCAACTACAAATTTAATCAATAAGAGTCTTATATGCTTCATTATGTAAAAAAACTCCTTTTTGATAAATTGTGCACAATAATGTGCAAATTCATACAAGTAGGAGGTTGTTAAATGGAAGTACCAGGGATAATTAAATGAACCTCCCTAACAAAGAGAGGTTCGATCTTATTTTATTTTTCGGGAACTTCACAGCCGTTTTCATCACAAACGGCATCAGTTTCGCCCATTTGAGTAAACTGTCCATCCTGCTCAAATATTTGATGAATAGATTGCACAAATACTTCTGATGACTGAGCCCCGGTTATAGCATACTTTCGGTTAATCAAGAAAAACGGAATGCTATTAATACCAAGAGCAGTCGCTTCTTGCTCGTCGCCACGCACTTCATCCGTCATAGTATCACTTGTCAGCATGTTAGATACAGTCTCTCGATTCAATCCCACTTCTTCAGCGAGAGCCTGTAAGGTTGTGTGATCACCGATATGTTTGCCCTCCGTATAATATGCTTTCAAGAGTCTGTCTGTCATTTCTTGCATTTTACCCTCTTGTTTCGCGAGCATTGTTAAGCGATGAGCATCAAAAGTGTTAGTTAATACAAGCTTATCCATCTGAAAGTCTAGACCAACCTCTGCTGCCATTTGAACCACATTTTGAGTGGTTGCTTTTGCTTGCTCTAGGCTTATAGCGTATTTCTGAGATAAATTCTCATAAATATTCGCATCAATTTCTCGTGACGCTGATGGATTAAGCTCAAAGCTTCGATATACAACTTCAACGTGGTGTTCTACCCTCTTAAGAGCGTCCTCCAGACGCTTTTTGCCAATATAGCAAAATGGTCAAGCAAAATCTGTCCACATTTCAATTTTCATAGTATGACCTCCAATCTCTTTGCTCTTGTTAGTATACTGTCAGAACACGATCTTAGTCTAATGAAATGCACTTTGCCAAAAGTGTTCCACTCGCAAGAAAGCGCTCCGCGATCATGCAACAGTTCTTGAAATGGCAGATACTTATTAACGATCTGTACAAACCCTCCGTTCGTAGTTGCTATTGTATAACTGTACAAAATCAGATGCTTATCTTTGTACAGTCAGTACAATTGGCTTTGGTTTAGACTAAAGTTGGAAGTATTATGTGAAAAGATTAACAATCATAAAAGAAAGGAGGTTGTTCAATTGTCCTTAACGAACACTCACACCGATGCATGTATTATTCTTGCGCAGGCTAGGGGTTATGTGTATGACTTTTTGAGGCATGTCATGTTGCGTCAACCAACGGAAGAATTTATAAATTATATTCAATCAAGAGCAATGCTTGAGGAGTTTCCTTTCGAGGAAGTTGATACATTAGTGGCAGAAGGTGTTGCAGATATAAAGGGATGTTTGAATAAAGCTGATTTAAAAATAAAAGACGCTGTAGACAGCTTATCCTCTGATTATACGCGACTTTTCATTGGACCATTGAAGCTAAAAGCGCCACCTTGGGAATCTGCTTTTAAGAGTGAAGAACGATTGTTATTTCAAAAAGAAACATTGTCAGTACGCTATGCATATCTGCAATATGGTTTTTTACCAGAGAATTATGGGAAAGAAGCCGATGACCATATTGGCTTCGAATTAGACTTTATGTTTCATTTAAGTAATTTGCTTATTGAAAAGCTTGAAACGAATCAAGATGTTCAAGAGATTTTAGTAGATCAGAAAAAATTTCTAGATGACCATTTAATAAAATGGGGCCCTAGCTTTGGAGATGCTTTAGTTGCCAATGCAGACACAGCGTTTTACAAGGGTGTTGGAAAAATATTACGTGGGTTCTTACTTTTAGATGTAATAGCAGTAAATCAATTACTTGAGCAATCAATGTTACTGGAGGTGACTCAATACCATGACTAATTTGTTAGATGTTGTTAGTAAAAAGTTTAGTAGACGTAAGTTTATAGGATGGTCTGCTGGGATCGCAGCCGGTGCTGCAGCTACAGGATCTATTGTAGGAGGCCTTAAAAAAGTAGAGGAAATAGCAGAAGCCTCTGATGGTGATGCCGGTGAAAAGTGGGTGAATGCTGCTTGTTGGCATAATTGTGGAGGACGCTGCTTAAACAAAGCGTTAGTAGTCGATGGTGTAGTAGTGCGTCAAAAGACAGATGATACGATACAAGATTCAGCGGATACCCCTCAGCAGCGGGCATGTATTCGTGGTCGTTCACAGCGCAAACAGGTTTTTGCAGCTGATAGATTAAAATATCCGATGAAGCGTAAAAATTGGCAACCTGGTGGTGGCAATAAAGAACTACGTGGTAAGGATGAGTGGGAGCGTATCTCTTGGGATGAAGCCTTTACGTATATTGCCAATGAGATGAAAAGAATTCGTTCCGCATACGGTAATAACTCGATTCTTTGTACAGGCGGCTCTGATACGACGAGATTGCTAGCTCTTGATGGTGGTTATACAAACAACTGGGGTACGTTATCTTGGGGATCGTGGCGTTGGGGACCAGCAAAGTTTGGTATGGCTGAAGGTTTTGGTAAAACAAGCTTAAATGACCGATTAGACTTACGAAACTCGCAATTGATTGTAATGGTAGGAGCGAATCCAGCATGGAGCTCAATGGGGAATCCAACATATCATTACTATCAAGCGAAAAAAGCGGGTGCTAAGTTTGTCGTAATTGATCCAATGTATACTGATACAGCGGCCACTCTAGGCGACCAATGGATACCAATTCGAACAGGTACCGATCATGCTATGTTTTTAGGTATGGCGTATACATTACTAAAAGAGGACGACCCAATTACGAATCCGTTAATAGATTGGGACTTCTTACATCGCTGTACAATCGGGTTTGATAGAAGTCATCTGCCTGCTGGTGCAGACCCTAAAGAGAACTTCAAAGACTATGTATTAGGTATTCACGATGATACACCTAAAACACCTGAGTGGGCTTCTGAAATCTGTGGTGTGGAACCATTAGTGATTGAACGTCTCGCCAGAGAGATTGCACGTACAGAGCGAGTGGCACTATTAACGGGATGGGCACCTGCTCGTATTCATAATTCAGACTCATGGCCACAAATGTTTATGACATTTGGTGCGATGACAGGCTGTATGGGTAAAAGCGGTGCAATGACTGGTGTCAGCTGTCATTATAATGCAGCTAGCGGAGGACCTCGTCTAGTATATGGTGGCGGTTCCGGTATGAATTATATTAAAAATCCATCACCTGAATCTATTAATGATGCGGAGCTTTGGGATGCTATTTTAAAAGGAAAGTTTACGGCAGGTAAAGACGTTAAAAAGGATATAAACATTCAAATGATTTATCACGGCTATAATGCGGTGTTACAAACTCGTCAAAATATGAGAACAGGCATTGAAGCTCACCGTCATGTTGAGTTTGTCGTAACAAATGCTCACTTTTTAACAACAAATGCATTGTATTCGGATATCGTGTTACCAGCAACGACTGAATGGGAGAAAGTAGGCGGTCTTAGTTATGGGAATCGCGATATGATGATAGCGTATTCTCAAGTGATTGAACCGTTGTATGAAGCAAAAAGCGATAGAGAGATTTCTATCGGTATAGCTGAGAAGCTAGGATATAAAGAGAAGGATCTCTATGAAATATCCGAAAAACAAGCTTTCTTCAATCAACTCGCTGGAGCAGAAGTTATTAAGCCAGATGCATCCGGTTATGAAACGTTACTAACGATTACTAAAGAAGATATTAAAGAATGGGGTGTTGAAGGCACACCTCAAAATGGGCGCATTCCATTGAAAAAATTACTTGAAGATGGTGTATATCAAGTACCTAGAAAACCTGGCGATAAGTTTGGTCATATAGAATACGAGGCATTTAGAAAAGATCCTGTTAATAATCCGCTGAGTACGGAAAGTGGAAAACTAGAAATCTATTGCAACGCCCTTAAAGAGTTGATCGATAATAATGGCTGGACAACAATTCGCCCAATCCCAACATACAATCCACCAATCGAAGGATATGAGGAAACTTTTGCGGATTGGAAAAATAAGAAAAAAGGAAAATATCCACTGCAGCTTATGAATCCACATTACTTAAGACGTTCACACAGTATTTTTGATAACATTCCATGGCTTCGTGAAGCATGGGCTAGTCCAGTGTTCTTAAGTGCAAAGGATGCCCAAGATAGAGGCATAAAAACTGGGGATACTGTTCTTATTAAAAATGATCACGGTCAAAGCTTACGAATTGCTGAAGTAAGTGAAAGACTTATGCCAGGAACTGTTGGGCTACCACACGGTGCTTGGGTAGATGTGGACGAAAAGACAGGTATTGATAGAGCGGGTGCAGATAATTACTTAACTGGAGGCATTCCATCCGGTCAAGGTATTTGTGGTTGGAATTCACACATTTGTGAAGTAGAAAAGTGGACTGGTGAACCACTTAAGCCAGACGTCGAATGGAAATCTCGAAAAATCTTCTAGAGAGGGGTGAATCAAGATGCAATATGGTTTTTATATAGATATGAAAAAGTGTATAGGATGTAAAACATGTCAAATTGCATGTAAAGACAAAAATGATGTAAATGTTGGAGTGTTATTTCGAAAAATATTTGATTTTGAAAAAGGAAAATATCCTAATCCAACAGTTGAACATTTATCATTAGCTTGCTGTCACTGTGAACGACCTAAATGTGTTGAAAATTGTCCAACAGGTGCGATGTATAAGCGTGCGAAAGATGGTCTCGTTTTGCATGATGAGAATAAATGTATAGGATGCAAAATGTGTTTGTGGTCTTGTCCATACATGGGACCGCAGTATATTCCAGAAACGAGAAAAGTCGGGAAGTGTGATGGTTGCGCGGATTTAGTTGATAACGGTGAAAACCCGGCATGTGTTGATTCATGTATTATGAGAGCGATAGAGTTTGGTGACATAGCAGAATTGCGTAAAAAGTATGGCTCAGTAAACTATATTGAGGAACTACCAAGTCCTGCTTTGACAAATCCGTCCATCGTCATTGGACTAAAAGATTAATAGAAAAGGAGGCTATGTTATTATGTTACATGAATGGCCACTTATAACATTTACATTACTCATGCAGCTCGCGATCGGTACATTTCTCATGGTAATGGTTATGCGCACTGTGTTAGAAAATAAGATGGATATAACATTTACGTCTAAAGGTTTGCTTTTTGTTGGACCTGTTACAGCAATTGCTTTATTAGCATCATTATTCCATCTTGGTGAGCCGCTAGGAGCTTACCGATCCTTATTAAACATAAGTACATCATGGTTAAGTCGTGAGATTCTATTCTCTGGTTTGTTCTTTGTCTTATGGGCTGTAACATTCTATCTAGTTAAAAAAGGTAAAGACATTAAGTGGATAGGGTGGTTCACAGTAATAATTGGTGTAGCAGCCGTTATTAGTATGGCTGGTATTTATGCTACATCTATTAAGCCTGCTTGGGCAGATATGAATACTTTTGTAGCTTTCTTAGGCACCACCATTGTGTTTGGCGCATTAGGGGTTGCTGTTTTATCCATTAAGCCTTTACTAGAAATGAAGAATGACGCAGCCTTAAAGGTGTTGAAGATGATAGGCTATGCTAGCCTAGTAGCAATTGTTATTCAATTAGTATATGTGCCAGTTTATGTCGCAGGTTTAGCAAATGGAGTAACTGCTGCTAAGCAATCTGCTGAACTATTATCAACCACTTATGCTTGGCCATCTATGCTGCATTGGGTGTTGACTATACTTGGGGGAACATTGTTTATATACATGATTACAAGAATGAAAGGCAGACTAACGCAGGCTGTTTACGCCGCATTTGCACTTGTGTTTGTTGGCGAATTAATTGGGCGTCTTGTGTTTTATGCAACGGGAATTTCTATTATCGTAGGATAAATTAAGTAAAAGGGGACCGTTATTTCTCGGTCCCTTGACTTATTAAAAGAACTTCTAAGAGGTGAGAGACATGCTAAAGGAGCTTTCGATAGAAAACATTCATGAAGTAACGAATCCCATTTTACAACACCATGCTCGATTGTACATGAACATACATGATGATTTCATGAAACAAGTTAAAATGACAGGTATTGATCTTGAACAGGATAAAGTAGAAGACATCAAATCCATTAAACAAAGATTAAAAGAAAAAGGTGCTACATTCCGAAATGATGATAAAAGTATTGTAGTAAACGAAATTTCGAGCGCTTGTGAAGCATGTCAAACAGGAGTAGGTTCAGTAACTTCAATTATTTCTCTGAAGTGTCACAAGAAATGCTTTTATTGCTTTAATCCAAACCAGGAAAACTATGATATGTTTTCTGTTGTGAAAAGTGATCCTACAAAGGAATTAGAGGCGATGTTTCAAAGTGGGAAAAAAATCTCACATGTCGCTTTAACAGGAGGGGAGCCATTACTTCACAAACAAGAAATGCTTCATTTCTTTAAGTATGTTAAAGACAAGTCAATGAAAATCCATACGCGTCTATACACATCGGGTGATTTCTTAGATGAAAACACGGCGAAACAGTTACACGAAATAGGATTGGACGAAATTCGCTTTAGTATAAAAATGGAGCACACTCTTGATAAATGTCGCTATATTCTTGAAAAAATTTCCTTAGCGAAACAGTACATACCTGATGTAATGGTTGAAATGCCTGTCATTCCTGGCACACTTAATGATATGAAAGAGCTGCTGATCGAATTAGACGAGCTTAACATATATGGTATTAATTTATTGGAGTTTTGTTTTCCTTACACAAACGTTGAAGAATTCAGCAAACGTGCATTCAAAGTAAAAACTCCTCCATTCAAAGTGTTATATAACTATTGGTATGCTGGTGGTTTACCGATACAAAACAGCGAATGGGAAGCTCTAAAGTTAATGGAGTTTGCCATGGATCAAGGATTAAAACTAGGTATACATTATTGCTCTTTAGAGAATAAGCACACAGGACAAGTCTACCAACAAAACTATCCGCTCAAGCATGACTCTATTTATAAGTTTTCGAAACGTGATTATTTTCTTAAGTCAGCTAAAGTGTTTGGAGAGGATATTCCTAGAGCAAAAGAGATATTTAAGAAAAGAAATATTTTTTTGTATGAAGAAAACGAAGAGTTTGGCTACTTAGAGTTTCATATAAACAACATTCAGGCGCTAAAGGGCTTATCAATAGACGTGGGACTTTCTTATAATGTTGTTGAAACGCGAGACGGTGACCAATTTATAAGAGAGCTAAAGATGGATCTTACTACACCAGACACTTTTAATATTAAAGAGGATGTTTAATCTGCTCTCCCATTTGATATGTCAGTGAGATAACAAATTAGAAATAGAATCTATACAAATATCAACTTTGTGATTGAGAATCCTAGACAAAATCCTAGTTTAAAATTGAGACTTTCTTGAGGTTACATACGTAATACGTGTTGTGAGTGGGAGGATTAAATGTGAAAAACAAAAATTTAATATACTTAATTTTAACATTAGGAGTTAGCTCAGGTACTATGCTAACTAATAGCTTTATTGTAACAGTACCTAACTGGATAGGGATAGTGAGCATCGTAATAGCAGTAGCCTTTCTAGTCTTGTTTTTTTGCAAAAATAAAGCTCAGCAGCAGAAGATTTTTAAGTGATTTTAGAGTTGATACTGTAACTAGAATCTAGTAAAGCGTAAACAAGGGGAGGGAACTATATACGTTCCTTCCCTAAAATTTTTGTTTATACAGTGCATTACTATTCATTTTCTGACAAATAGGGCATATATTTGTTTCGTTCCAAGCTAAGAATGAGCTCTTACATTGTGCACAACGCTGATCGATGTAAGAGTGAGATGTTTCGTATTTTGTTGATAATTCTTCTGAAATTGCTATCGCATCTTCAGGACAAACATCACTACATAAGTAGCATCCTATACAACTTTTGTTATGAAGAGAGAAGATTCCTTTATCGATTGTGATAGAGGAGGAAGGACATAAACTCTCGCAGATTTTACATATGGTGCAGCGCTCTAGTGTTAATTTTATGGTAAAGAAAGTCCATTCGTCCCATAAGCTTGAATGTGTAAAATTTGTATGATTATATCGCCATTTTGCTGGAGTTAGTGTTGTAAGGGCCATTATCTTACCGTCAGTTACGAATTTTTGAATCAAGTCCCTGCGCGATAACTCTTCTTGTTCCTCTATAACTGTTGGCATCAACGATATAGTAGCAATTGGTTCCATGTTCATTTGATCTAAGTATGTATTGACCTTATTAATGACATCATCCCATGCTTCACTATTAGCATTGTTTTCGAAATAGAGTTGATTAACCCCTCTCTTCACGTAATATAATAGCTCAAAGTGAGAAGGAGCTATATCATTCTTGTCAATTATCATTGTGCGCTGGGAGACTCTACGTTTTGTTGAAAATCCTTCGATTGCCTGAGTAGGACAAACAGGAATACAATGTCCACAAGCATTACAGAGCTCCGATTGTATTGTCACCTTCTTGTTGTTTATTTTTATTGCGTCGGTTGGACAATATTCCACACAATGCTTGCAGTTTGATTTAGGACTCTTTTCACGTAAGCATTTTTGTGTAATAACAACGTCATCCGCTAAACTCATCATCCATTTTGTCAAAAGAGACATTATAATCCCTCATTTTTAATTTTGGTTTTTATTTAAGTTTACGGTAAATACTCTTGTATGAAGGTAACAAATAAGTATTCATAATTTTGTACAGTCATACAAAATATATCTGCATGAAACATAGCTGTAGCAAAGGCAACAGCTATGTTAAGAAATATCTTGTTTTTTTTCTATCTGGAGAAACAAAACGAATAGAAGGATGTGTTAAAAGTATATTTTCAAAACCTTCAATAGTAGATGTCGTATGCTCTGGAAGCTTTTTATCATAACTAAACAGTTTTAAAGCTCCTGTTGAACAAGCTTCTATGCAAGCTGGAAGTAGTCCTTGTTCTTGACGTTCAATACAAAAGTCACATTTTGTGACTTTTCTTGTTAATGGATTACTTTGCGGTGCTCCAATGGGACAAATATCAACACAAATCATGCAGCCAGAACAAAGCTTTGAGTTGATTTCAACAATACCATCTACTTTTCGTTTCGTAAAAGCATTTTCAGGACAGACCCGAAAGCATTCTGGGCTATCACAATGGTTGCAGGAGAGGGAGATGTAATGTTCATCATTTAGTTTTGTAACACGTCTCCAATTCACTGTGGCATGAGTACTGTTTTCATTTTTGCAAGCTACCACGCATGCTAAGCAGCCGATACATAAATTGGTGTTAAATAAAAAGCCTTGATGACTCATTAAATTCCTCCCTTCTTTATATCTATAAATATGTCATAAAACGGTGTACTCATCTTTAAGTTGTGATGAGAGGGAATGTGTAATGAAATTAATGTATTCACAGTCTTTCTTCCAGCTTGCTTCATTACAATGACATTTTTAGGTAAATGTTTATTTAGCTTTGCGATGCTAGTAATGGATCCAACGTCGTTATACATCACAATTTTGTTGCCATTTGAAATTCCTTTTTCTTTTGCAATATCTTCATTGATTTCAATACATTCATCTGTAAAATTAGAAAACCATGTAATGTCTTCAAACTGTGAATGCAATTGAAGCAATGCTTGAGGGGTTAATAAACGAAATGGGTATAATTCAGATTGTTTAGATTCTCGGAAAATTGGCATAGCTGGAAACTGTTCTTCTTTAGCTTTAATAGAAAATAACATATGTTTCTGATTGTCTGGTGTCTTATATGTTAACTTTCTTGGTTTGTCAAATAATTCTTCAATGTTTGAGAAACGGTATGACTGTTTGATTTCATCTGATAATTCGAGCTCAATCCAGTCCATTGCCTCGCGTTCAAATGGAAAATTAGAGAAGCCAGGGGACAAGGTATTTAATTTTTTTGTTAACTCTCTTGCTATTTGTAGGTCACTTTTTGCTTCATAATATGGTTCTATTGCTTGTTGGTTTACAGCAAGCCAATGATGCCAGTAGCTTACGTTAAGATCATACTCCTCAAAATGAGTAGTTGTTGGCAGTACAATATCAGATACTTCTGCTGTTTTAGTCATAAATAAATCAACCGTTACAACTAAGTCTAATTGTTCAACAAGTCTCATCCAATCCTGTATGTTTTGATCTTGTGACAGTGGATTACGAGCAGCAATCCACAGCATCTTTAATGGTGGATTTGAAAGGGATTTTGCATCCGTTGCAAATGTATTCATATTAATTGTTCTTGATTCTAAGGATGATTGTGGCCCTTGGTGAGTTAATAAGTTTAAAGGAAACTGTTCGAGTCCATTATGGACGTAATACATACCATGATAAGCACGTGAGTAGTTACCAGAAATGGCAACTAAACTATCAATAGCACGAACGGCCTGAGCACCTTGTGAATAACGTTGCAATCCGAAACCAATCCAAGTTGCTGCTGGTTTATGTGTGGCATACAATTGAGCAAGCTCTGTTATTGCCTGTTTAGGTACACCTGTTTTTCTTATAACATCTTCCATAGAAAGATAATCTATTATATAAGATTTGAAAGATTTCCAGCCAATTACGTTATTTTGAATGAAATCCAAATCATATTGTTCAGACTCTATTAACGTCTTTATAATACCTAAGGCTAACAACGTGTCAGTTCCAGGGTGAACTTGAATAAATATATCCGCTTTCATCGCTGTTTGTGTAAAAATAGGATCAATTACAACAAGCTTTGCTCCATTTGCCTTGGCTTCAAAAATAAATTTAAGCTGCTGTATGTTAGTCACAGCAGGATTAGCTCCCCAGATAACGATTAACTTTGCGTCTGCCATTTTTTCTGGGGGTTGACTTTTGATATGGTTTCGATTGAATCTTAGCGCTTCAAACCCAGTTGTTAAACAAGAGTTACCAATTACTTTAGTATGTGCACCAAAGCTATTAAACATAGCTTCAACGGCATAATGTAATAGTCCCATATTGCCAAAAAATTTGTTATACCCAATAGCCAAGTTGGAGTTATATGTAAGGTTAAGATTAAGTATCTTATTAGCGATTAATTCATATGCTTTCTCCCAGCTAATTCGTTGCCAGTTGCCAGACATTCTTGGATATTGCATCATGGGATATTTTAATCTTTGTGTATGATAGACATATTGTGTGTAGCTGTAGCCTTTCGGACATAGCTTTCCTAGTGTATAGCCGTGTGCGGGATCACCTGTTACCTTTATAATCTTTCCACCTTTTACGTGGGTGAGCATACTACATGTTCCGTAGCAATTTCTTGGACAGACATTTCGGAATATTGTTGTTTCCATTGAAATACTCCTTCTATAACTTTTTCATTCTTTTAATTCTAAACGCCACTAGAAGGTTTACTTTCGATTGCATGGAATCAAGCTCTGTTTGTAGTATTGATTCAATTTTTTTTAAGCGATATCTTAACGTATTTTTATGTAAAAACAAACGATCAGCTGCAATCTGTAAGTCGCATTCACATTGTAAATATTCCTCTAACGTATTTAGTAAATCAGTTGTGTTTTCCTCATCATATTTTTGTAAATCCCCAATTGTCTCATCATAAAACTCACGTAAATCAACGGTGTCTACATGATAAAGTAAACGAGGAAGACCCAAGTCAATGAAAAAGGGCACATCATCTTTATAGTTAAGAAGGTTTCCTAATTCAAGTGCGACCTTAGCCTGCTGATAGCTTCTAAACAAATCAGTAGGTTTTTGATAAGATCGACCAATACCAATTTTAAGTTCGTTAGAATTTACTATTCTATTACATTGCTGCTTAACCTTAAATGCGTACTCTCGTATCGCAGCTTTTTTAGCATTACGATTGGTGTCTTCAACCGGAAATAATATCGTAATCTCACTTCGCTTTTTTAATATAATCGGTGTAATACGACGCTGCACTAGTTCGGTTTCAATTACATGATAAATTTGATTACCAACATCTGGTTTCATTGAAAAATAATCGAACTCATCAATCGAAAAGACAATCACGACATGATGATTAGAAAAGTCCCATCCGAATATTTCTCCATAGATCTGAACGTCTCCAGGGTCTTTAACATTCCCGTATAACAAGTCAAATAAAAAAGCTTCTTGTTGCTTCATTTTTTCTACCTTTACAGCATTTTGTCTTTGCATATGTAATCCTATTAATTGACAACAGTGCTCACAAAGTGATAATTCTTCGTAGGTAGGCTCGAACATGTTATCAAAAAACAAGTAATAATTGATTTTCCCTTGATTCAATACTGGAAAGCAAACACCATTCAAATGAAGTGATGTGTTTGATAACGTTGCATTATATAATCTATTTTGATATGTTGAGTAATCTGTAAGTTGTAGTGTTAGTTGTTCGTTTAGTGTAAGTGGTGTTGTCAAGAACGAATATGTAACGATAGTATGTCTTGTATCTAACAACACAGCATTGGTATTAAGTATAAGTGAAACCTTCTTTACTAAGTAATGTAAATCTTCGTGGTCTAGGAGGCTTAGTGAAAGTTCGCGCATTTTTGAAATTAAATCAGTCGTTGTTTTCATGTGTATACCTCCAAATTTTCCCTTTACAATCATTTAATCAACAAACACACATATTAGCAATAGAGTTCACACAACCGTTACAAACGTGATTGTGAAATATGATACGTGATTGTATACCACAATAAGACGTTCATTTAATTAGGAAAAATTTGATATAGCTGTAAATAATTGATTGTGATATGTTTAAGACAGTTATTGAAGCTCGCTTGAAATGTTCAGTGTATGTAGATGGGGGATAGGTAAATGAATATAATTACAGACAGATTACAAATTAGATTTTTCTCAGCAAGTGATTGGAAAGAAGTACACGAATATACTTCAAATCAAAGTGTCATGACTTACATACCAGAAGGTGTCATGTCTGAACAAGCTACTAAGGATTTTATTAGAAAAAATCAAGGAGAGCATGCAAAGAATTTCGCTGTCGTTTTAACGGAAACAAACACCATTATAGGACATATCGTATTTCATAAGTATTTCGGCGAGCATACGTATGAAATTGGCTGGGTGTTTAATCCAAAATATTACAATAAAGGATATGCCACAGAGGCTGCGACAGCAACATTGAAGTATGGTTTTGAAACATTAGGGCTTCATAGAGTAATTGCAACGTGTCAGCCGGAAAATAAATCATCTTATCGTGTCATGGAGAAGATTGGTATGAGAAGAGAAGGGTTTTTCAAAAAATGTATACCACATGGAGATACATGGTGGGATGAGTACTACTATGCGATCTTAGAGGAAGAGTGGATGGCGGCAAACAATTCATAAAAAACTATGGAGGCACCACATATAATGAAGTTCACTATAATTAAAATGACTGAAGAAGTAGCAACTGTAATTTTAAGTTGGACATATGATGCCCCATATGATTTTTATAATAATAGTATGAATGAAGAATCTATGAGAGAACTGTTAAACAATGAATATTATACGGTTATTGATGATAATGATCTTTTGTTTGGTTTTTTTTGTATCGGACCCTCTGCACAAGTGCCAGCTGGACTGCCTGCTGGAGTATACAACGAAGATTGTGTAGATGTTGGGTTTGGGATGAATCCTTTGTATGTAGGACAAGGTCAGGGTTTTGCATTTTGTTCGGAGATTGTTACTTATGTTACTGGGAAATTTCGGGGTACCTCTATTAGGTTGACAGTTGCGACATTTAACACTAGAGCCATTCACTTATATAAAAAGCTAGGCTTTATAAAGAAGGATATTTTTATTACGGAAAAAGCAGAGTTTATTACTATGATAAAATAAATGCATTTTAATTAAGGATAACTAGAAGGAGACGACTTACATTGACATCAAGTAAGTCGTCTTTTTTTTATTTTCTTGTAGCTATACACACGTAAACGAGCGGATTTGTCTTAGGCTTATGCCAAAGTAAAGCCATCTAAAGCCATTCCAGCGATAGCCTGATACAGATCTTCTACCAACAAAAGTTGGATAGAACCAGAATTGCTGCCCGTCTCTTAACCAGATATACGTAAATCTGAATAAGCATCCTCTTATACTACCGGGATCCACTGCGAAGGTTTCAGCTTGTTGCAGTTGCTGTGATTCAGCTGGGACAAAAGAAGGCGGTGGAGAAGATGGTGGTCCAGCATCTTGTCCTTGACCCGGTGGATTAAATCCTTGTCCTGGCGGTGTAAAAGGCGGCGGTGTACTAGGGGGACCTTGTGTAGGTCCTGTTGTTCCCCCTCCTGGCGATGGGAAGAAGGGGAAAAATTGTCTCTCGGGTAATGACTGAAAATACATTGTGTCAGGTTGAAACGCTTGCTCATACCACAATGCTTCCTGTCCATATGGATATTGAAAGTATGGATACATGTTAGGGCACTCCTTTTCTTTTTAGGCTCACATCATCATATTCCTAAGGCATTTGTCTATCAACTTGTACGTGGAAAAATGTGCATTTACCTAGTCGGATAATTTTGGAAAAATTAGTAATGTTATGAACCGAAATTTATACACTTTAAATAGGATGTGTTTAACATAAGTGTAAGTCCTCAGAAAACATCTCTTTTTACAACATCAAAGATAAGGAGGATGCTATGTCAAGCTTCGATCCACAAAAGTTATCCGTTACATTTATTCCACCTGCTAATGTGAAGCAGCCTGTTATAGGAAGGAAATATACACTTACGCATTCTGATGTTACAGCACAGTTATTTTTAGATATTGGGTGTGTGTATAATTTTGATGCCATTGATCCGGCTAAGCGGGATGAAGTGTTAGCAGAATGGCAGAAAGATAGAAGCAATCGTCTCCATTTAATGGGTGTGGTACATGTGGATGGTGGAGAATATAGTCAGGCTGTCATTGATGTTCGATTTAATATTTTTAAAAAGGAAATGACGACGGCATTGAGCGGTATGATTTACGGAGATAGTCATTTTCTTTTATCATACCCTAAGCTTCTTGATGCACCTATTTTTATTCATTTTGAATCAACAAATCCTTCTTACAATCATATTTTTTATTATGGTACACCAAGGTATTACTTTAATTTGGTGAGACATTGATGATTAGGCATTTGTTAATACAATTTAGTAGAATTAGTGAACTATCTAGACCTGATTTCCAGTTCATGGTATATTCAAGTACATAATATAAAAGGGAGTGGTGTGTGATGAAAAGATTAGAAAGTAACTTTATATATTGTGCACTGCTCATTCGGACTAGCTAATAGGTGATATTAAATACTGTGAATTTTACAATCCCGGAGCAGAAAAGTTTTTTGCGACGGGATTTTTTTGTAATCGAATTTAAGGGGGAACACAAGTTGCGTACTGAGGATGTAGTTAAGATTGTAAATTTTGAACTTGAGCATGTAGAGGCAGCAGCTGATATTTTTATCGGAACATACAGAACTGTTAAAAAGAGCTGTTCATTATTACCAGATAAATATATGAATAAAGACGTCATACAACAGTTGCTTAAAAGAATATTAAAGGATAATGATGGTGTTGTTGCCATCAGTAATAATAGAGTGGTAGGGTATTTAACAGGATTTATCATACCGAACTTTAAGAGTTCACATCCAGGTGTATACACACCTGAGTGGGGGCATAGTGTATCACATGAAGATGCAAGAAATCTCTATGAGTTGATGATAAATACACTTTTTGATAAATGGCTGGAGAAGGAATGTGTCGTTCATGCTATTACTCATTTTAGTCATGATTATGAGTTGACGAACAAGTTATTTTGGAGTGGATACGGTATGTTTGTTGTGGATGCCGTTCGAGAGCCAAGTCATTTGAATATTGAAACAAACGATCATGTTGCTATTAAAACAGCAACTTCTTACGATGTTAAACAGATAGTTGAACTTATGAAGGAGCATACAGATTATATGAGCTCGCCTCCCACATTTTTGCCTAACGATGGCTATTTAACAGTTAAGGACGTTGCAGGATGGCTAGATCATCCTAATAGAGTTGTACGAATAGCTAAAAGCGAAGGAAACGTAATTGGCATTATGAATACTGTAACGAATGCTACGAATGCGTGTACAGTTGTCCGTGATACAACTACATTAACAATAAAGGAAACACATGTGACGAAGTCTGCAAAAGGGTTAGGTGTTGGGAAATTGCTACTACAAGATGTTAATCAGTATGCTATTCAAAACGGTTTTGAAAGGATCTCTGTAGACTTTGAATCTGCTAATCTAGAAGCTATGCGATTTTGGCTTAAGCATTTTGAGTCTATTTGTTTTTCAGTCATTCGTTATATTGACGATACTCATATTAAAACAAAATAAGGGAGTTGGTAGACATGATATTTGAATTAGAACAATGTACCATAACGGAAGTCTCAAATATGATGGAGGAATATATTCAATCGTTACATTCGCCATTTGATTCTTTTTTAGAAGAGCATATAGTAAACTCGACATTTCATAAGATTTTTGTAGGTGAAGAAGTAGCAGGGTACTATGCTATTTTTAACAATACGTTATTAACACAGTTTTACTTGAAAGTGCCGTTTTACACAAAAAGCCAGGATATTATGACGTGCATTTTTTCAAACCATGTTATTTCATCTGTTTTTGTGTATACAGCCGACGAATTTTTCTTAAGCAATGTGATAGATCGAGATTATAAGATTAATAAACAAGCCTATTTCTTCAAAGATAGCAAAATAATGATTCCTTCAGAAAAATTAAATCATGAAGGTCATTTGAGACAGGCTGTTCTTAGTGATGTCCACAAGATAGTAGAAGTTAGCGAGGATTTCTTCGACCGATTGGAAGAACGTATTAAAGATGGGCAAATATTTGTTTTTATGAAAGAGAATATCTTGTTAGGGATCGGTATTATCGAAATTAGCGAGCTGCAAAAGGGCTATGCGAGTGTTGGCATGTATACGAATGAAGCGTATCGAAAGCAAGGTGTGGGACGTACCATCATACAAAGGTTAAAAGAGTGGTGCTATCAGCATGATTTAGAACCAATATGTGGGTGCTGGTACTATAACACAAACTCAAAGTTAACGTTACAAAGTGCAGGAATGATATCAAAAACTAGACTTTTGAATGTTGAAGTGCCAAAGATTGAGGACGAAAAGTAATCTGTATAAGGGGGATAAGTAATCATGAAAACTATAAGAAGCATGTATAAGCATCTAAACTGGGCGAACGTAAGGATTCTCGATGTGTTGCGTAAGAATGACAACGAACGCGCGCGATATGTATTTGCCCATCTCCTATTTGCTGAGCAGGTTTGGTTACATAGATTACAAGCGAAGGATACGTCCCAATTGCCGATATGGAAAGAAGCAAGTTTAGAAGAATGTTCTGTACTTGTTCAAAAGAATAATGAAGAATATAAATGTTTGTTAGAACAAATCGATACGTCAGATTTAGACCAGACTGTTACATATAAAAACAGTAAGGGGATAGAATTTGTTAGCTCGATGCGGAATATTTTAATTCATCTAGCTCTTCATGGTCAGTACCATCGCGGTCAAATTAATATGTTACTCAGGCAAGGTAACACAGAGCCAATTAACGTAGATTATATTAACTTCGTCAGATAAGAGTAAATATGTGTTTTATCATTTAGGTTATACTGAATAACAGACTACGTCATTAGTCTGTTATTTTTCGTAAAGGGGGAGATAGTATATGGTCAAGTGGATTCCTAGACTCATTATAATCACATCGATATTTACACTATACCCGAACATAGTGGGTTTATTTTCTGTATTTGAACGTGATATTCCTAAAGATATAATGAATCAAATTGAAGCTGGATATGCCACGATGATTGAGATTGATAAAGAAATGTATGTAGATCATGATACTATCCATTTAAAGTATCTTGTATATTCAGAAGAGGAAACATTGCTGTTTTATGATATAAGGAAAAAAGAACAAGGCTGGTCATTTCCAGGCATAGCTTTACAGCTAATAGATGAAACCGGCTATAAGTATCAAGGCTCAGGAGGTTCAAGCTCGGGAATGGTGTGGGGAGAATCGTGTATAAACGATTATGAACCACTGCCAAAAGAAATACAAACAATTGTTATCCGTTACAAGTGGTATGATAGAGAATTTCAAACTGAGATTAATTTGACAGAGGCGACAATATAATATGAGTAAAAAAAGGCTGAGTATTGAGTGGGTTATAGCCATTGTATTATTATTTTTTGCTGTCAAAGAGTCTCCATATTTTAATTATTATCATCTTTCACCATTGGCTGCGCACGAACAATCAGAGCGAACGTACCATTATGGGCCATCAAATATTGTTGAAAGTATTGACGTTGGAGATGTTCGTTTATATATGGGGACTTATAAAGAATGGTTTTCCGTTAACAGTGTGGAGAAACATGCAGGAGTGTTTTGGCGACCAGGAAGTCACGTGGGAGGAACTGAAATTGACAAAAATCAGGCCATCTCATACTCATGGTCTGGCTCGACTATTAATGATGATCTCATGTTGATGAAAATTTACGGTGTTGTTACGAATCCTAACATTGTTGAGGTTCAGCTAGATGTAATGGAGGGCTCCGGAAATCCGGTTCAAACCTTGTCGTATCCTTTAAAAGATCACCGTATGTTCTTGTTTTATTGGAACGAACTAGAGAATCCGTATAAATGGCTTTTTTTACGTGGAGTAGATAAGACCGGCAATACGGTATATGAACACGAACTAAGTTGAAACAGCATGGTTGCTAATGCCCATGCTGTTGATTATGTACTTTATTACTCGCGTAATTATGTTATGCGTGGATGATTGTTTTTAAACGAGAGCTTTTAGTGTTTATGCGTGAAATCTTAGACTTTATGCGTCAATTCTTTGTGTTTATGCGTGAAATTTTAGGCTTTATGCGTCAAT
The DNA here is from genome assembly GCF_003944835.1 of Bacillus sp. HMF5848. Lineage (GTDB taxonomy): Bacteria > Bacillota > Bacilli > Bacillales > HMF5848 > HMF5848. The sequence goes on along the minus strand of NZ_RWIV01000001.1, from coordinate 2,489,350 downwards.
TTTGATTTGTCGTAAGTACTTCTTTGTCACCTGGTATTCAAATGTATTATTATAGCCACTCATCAGCGTCTGAGCTACTATTGGCAATTAAATAGGCTGTGTTTGTAATAGCTTCAGCTAATGTTTTTCCTGTATCAGTAACATTGTTAAAGCGAACTTCGAAAAATTCAGGTGTCTCTTTAGCTTCGTATGTAATTCCCTTTTTTTGTAGTCGGTCAACAACTAACATCGCATGGTCAATATTTTGTTCTGGTTGAAAATCGGTTACAGAAATAAAAACACCTTTTTCATAGTCAAACCATCTATCCCAACGATTTAACTTCCACCCTAGTATTCTACGGGCAATTGCCTCAGTTTTGTTCATACTCGTGCCCTCCCATACATTACTATTAATAAACGTGTTCGGCTTATTCCCTTATTTTAATTATGAATAATAGCTTTATAAGTAGCAAGGAAAACATAGGTTTAAAGGATAGAATTCTTGCTGCATGTTCATAGAATAGACCTTTAATTATCCAGCCAATTTGCAGTGTCATGGTGTATTTCATAAACAATTGAGAAAAAGCTCAAATAGAGTAACATAACCTCTTGTTAGTATGATAGATTAAATGTATTCATGTAATAATGTAATATTTTTCTAGGCTAATATAAGGAAGTGGAAATATTGTCAATTCAGGATTTTAGTGCAGATTGTAAACAATGTTTTGGTTTATGCTGTGTGGCGTTGCCATATGCAAAGTCAGCTGATTTTGCATTTGATAAAGACAGTGGTATCCCATGTAGAAATCTGCAAGCGGACTACCGTTGTAGCATACATAAAAACCTAAGAAATAAAGGGTTTCGAGGTTGTACTGTGTATGAGTGTTTTGGAGCGGGACAGAGGGTTTCACAATACACGTACCAAGGTCAAGATTGGCGAGAGAATCAAAATACAGCAAAAGAGATGTTTGAGGTATTCCCTATTATGCAGCAGCTTTTTGAAATGCTTCGGTATTTGCATGAAGCAGTAAATTATGAGGAAACGCAAAGCATCCATGCCGATTTAAAAGAAGCTATAGATGAAACGAAGCAATTAACCGATTTACCACCACAATCTATTTTAAAACTTGACGTTTCGATGCATAGAGCCACTATCAATGAGTTACTCTTAAAAACTAGTGAACTAGTTAGAGCAAAAGTAAATGCGCACAAAAGTAACAAAAATGAAATTAAGAGTCGCCAATTAATAGGCGCAAAGTTAAAAGGGGTTAACCTTAAAGGAGCCAATCTGAGAGGAGCATTGCTTATTGCTGCTGATCTTCGTGATGCTGATTTAACAGTAACGGATTTTATTGGCGCGGACTTACGTGATGCTAATGTAAGTGGCGCGGACCTAAGGGGAAGTATCTTTCTTACGCAGGCACAAGTTAACGCAGCAAATGGGGATAAGAAAACGAAGTTACCGACTTCTTTAAAAGTACCGGAGCATTGGTTGTGTCAAAGTAATACATAGGATGGGGCTGTATAATTTATGATCTATTTATCAACGGAAAGGTTAATTATTAGAGATCATATGAAGGAAGATTTACTTTCTATGCACGCCTTAATGTCGAATAAGAAAGTTATGTATTATTTGCCATCCTTGAGGAAAACCTCTTTAGATGAAACAACTTTAGCATTGCAGCATGCTATTGATGAAGCCAATTCTGAAAAAAGATGTAAATTTTTCTTTGCTATTTTGGATAAAAGTACAGAAGACTATGTGGGGGAAATCGGTCTTACTGTCGTGAACGAAGATTCTGTTGGGAAAGTTATGGATTTAGGGTACTTCATACATGAAAAATATTGGGGAAAAGGGATTACGACTGAAGCAGCAAAGGTCGTCATCGAGTATGCTTTTTCATATTTACATACCAAGGAAATAACGGCGGGCTGTGTCGTGCAAAATGTGAATTCAGAAAAGATTATGAAAAAGCTCGGGATGGTCAAGGAAGCGGAGCTAAGCTATATAGACAAGCAACTTTCCAATCGAGTGAAATATCGACTATGGAAGGATGAATATGAAAAACAAAGTAAGTTTGTAAATAGCACTGATTGAACACTTAGTGTAAAAAACAATATAGAATCGTTCTTACCCTATTAGAATGAGAAATGTGATGATAACCTACTTGTAGAGTTATTTTATGAATGGGGGATTTATATGAGTAACATGCATGGGAAACGCAGATTGCTAGAGGGTGAGAGAATATATTTAAAGCCAATTGAGGAACAACATATTGATGATTATTACGGTAAGCTGAGTAATGCGAGTATTGAAAGCTTTAAATATACAGGCAGTAAAGCTTTTATCACAAAACAAGGCCTTAGTAATTATGTAAAAAACATCTGTAGTAATGATTCACGATTAGATTTTTTTATCATCGATAAACAAGACGATGAGATCGTCGGTGAAGTAGTTTTGAATGATATTGACTGGAAAAATAGAAGTGCTAGTACAAGAATAGGTATTTTTCAAGAAGAAGATTGTAATAAAAAATTCGGCACAGAAGCCTTATCATTACTTCTGCAATATGGCTTTGGTATGTATCAGTTACATAGAATCGAATTGCAGGTGTATTCATTTAACGAGAGGGCTATCCGGGTGTATGAAAAGCTAGGATTCAAGCAAGAAGGGGTTCTAAGAGATTGTTTATTTTATAATAATCAATACCATGACGCTATCGTTATGAGCATTTTAGAAACCGAGTTTAATAAATAGTTTTAACGTGATGAAGACATGACACTAGACAAGGTAAACTTTTTCTTCTTGTGATTATTATGAAAGGAGTGTTTCATTAATTGAGTACTGATATATCTCTAAAAAAAGTAAATTTAGAAGAATTCAATGAGAACATGCTCGATTATTTTCATAGGTATCAAGAAGTAAAGAGAGTTTGGCGAATTGAAAATAATAAAAAAGTTATTAAAAATATTAGTTTTATAGAGGATTGGGATCATAATGAGAAGCAGATCGTTATACAACAGTTAAAACAGACGCTATTAACTGGTGGCACAGTATTTGCAGCATATGAAGCGGGGTACAGATTAATAGGTTTTGCTTCTCTAGGATCGCAGCGTATGGGAGAGAAGGAAGAATATTTATGCTTACACGAACTTTACGTATCGGAACATGTGCGAGGTAAAGGAATTGGAAAACTATTGTTCCAGATGTGTGTCAAAGAGGCTAAATCATTACAGGTGAAAAAATTATATATTTCAGCTCATTCTTCAGTAGAAACGATAGACTTTTATGTGAGAATGGGGTGTGTCGATGCAACCTGGATATGGCAGCAACAAGTACACCACGAACCATACGATTGTCAATTGGAATATGTTATAAACTAGAAAAGTCTCCTATATGGGGAAATTACAAAACTAGTAATAACTCTATATTAACGAATAAGACTAGGGATTAAGTATAAGTTATATACAAAATCTCTAGTTTTTGTGTTTGGCTTTTGTAAAAGAAGCTTTATGAAATAGAGTGATGAATTTAAATAAATCTTCGCCCTTTTTTGGAAAGCTTGAATCCTTCCTTATTTCTAGGAACATTGCCTGATACGTCTCGGGTACCCATTTATATGAATGAATATATTCAGTCAGTATAAACCCGCATTTCTCCCAAAAGCGTATCCGGGCTAAGTTGCTTGGGGTAGGTTCAGCTTCTACTTCAATTATAATATTTGATACGCTTTTTTTTGTCTGTCCCCATACTTTTATTAGTTCAAAAACCTTACGACCTTTTCCTTGACTACGATACGAGGAGAGCACTGTTAAATAATCAATGATTAACAAATGTCCATTGTTTACGATCCCAGTAATAGCCATCGCTATAGCTTTTTCATGTTCATAAAGGACGTGAAGATATCCAAGATTTGTGCTCAGCATATGTTGAATAACATGCTTCGGTTTGGCACTACTTGTCCCAAAGGCTTCCTCGTATAAAGGCGCAACAAGCTTCCATGTTTCTTCATCCCATTGATCCAATGTGACCATTTTCATCTCTGTAAGCCTCGCTTAATTTATTATTTTGCATATAATATTCTTTAGAGCCCGGTACATTATAACATGGATTATTATACACTCGTTGTATTTATTGTATTAGCATGTATAATGGTAGATACAGTAATGGAGTGTGTAACTGTAATTAAAATAAAAATGTACAAATGATCAGCTTTAGAATAGGAAAGGTTGAATATGCAATTGATTTTAAGGGAGAAGAGCTCTTACCTAAATCATTAATGATAGAGATTACGAATTCAATTGTTATGACTCAATTCGCTTACAAAAGCGTGTCTACCTACTATAGACACGTTATTTTAATGGGGAGATGTATGGTAAACGAATGAGAGAGATTTTTCCTACTAATTTTATTTATATTTTATGTTATCTTAATATAGATGTGCTTTGATAGGGGGTACCAAATGATTGATACACAAATTATACAGTTTGAGGTTATAGTGTTACTCATAACTTGGACTACCTTGCTTTACTTTCAGAAAAGCAAAACACTAAACAATGATGTCGACATTACTTATTTTACTCAATTTATAAAAAAGAACGGTGGAAACCATTTATCTCATTTAACATATATGCAGGACAAAGATGTGTATTGGGCTCAAGAGAAGCAGGTTGCTTTTATATATAAAATTATTGCTAATAAAGCAGTCGTTTTAGGGGATCCACTAGGTGACCAAGTGTTGCTTAAAAGGGCCTTAGTTGAATTTAATGATTACTGTCAGAAAGCCGGTATTAAACCTATATATTATCAAATTTGCCCAGAGAACATGCAGTATTATCACGAATTAGGCTATACGTTTAGAAAGATAGGCGAAGAAGGCATTGTTTCATTAGACACTTTTTCATTAACAGGGAAAAATGGAGCGAAATTGCGTTCAACTTTAAACAAATTCACCCGTAATTCGTATACATTTCGTGTACTACAACCACCTTACAGTAAAGAACTGTTACAAGAATTAACAAGTGTGTCTAATAATTGGTTAGCAAATAAGAAAGAAAAAGGCTTTTCCGTTGTAGCATATAGTGATGACTATGTCTCCAACTTTCCAATTGGTGTGATAGAAGAATCAAACGGACGTATTGTCGCATTTGCTACGATTGCGACTGATTACAAAAATAATGTTACTATTGATTTGATGCGGAAACATCAAGAAAGCCCAGCTGGCACTATGGACGTGATGTTTGTTCACATACTTAATTGGGCCAAGGGAAATGGGTATAATTCTTGTAGCTTAGGAATGGCACCATTAGCGAATGTTGGACAAAGTAAAGACGCTTTTTTTAGTGAAAAATTGTTACGTATAGCTTATGAAAAAGGAAATAAATATTATAATTTCAAAGGGTTGTTTTACTTTAAAACGAAATTTGCTACAAATTGGGAGCCGAAATATGTAGCTTATACAAAATCACCATTTCCAGTCATACTATTACAATTAATGATGCTAATTAACAGTGACGCTAATAGAAAACCTAAATTATCTATAGACATGATTAAGAAGCTATTTCTAATAAAGAAAGAAGGCGGGCTATCATAGCTCGCCTTTCTACAGATTAATGATTTATAGTTCCGCGCTCAAAATGATTCATATCTGTCAATTCAATGATATATTCGTAATTTTCAATGGTGTTTTTAAGGCGTTCTTTTTCTTCAATTGGTACGTTTGGGTCCTCGATTTTTCTCGCTAGATCATTCTTCATCGCTTCTAATTTTTGTTTAACGTCTTGATACTCCATTTTCCAACATCCTTTCAAAACTCTTTAAATTTTAGGTCTTTGCAAAGTGGTATGCAGTTGTTCATAAGGAAAATGAAAACGCTCTATTTATATTTTAATTATACAAAAAAACTGGGGGTGGTATTGTCAATAATTATTGAGAAATTGTGAAAGTTACTATAAGAATTTTAGATTTATAAGAGGGAGTTGATTAATTCTTTGTATGTTATAAAGTTAGTTTAAGTATTAAAAAATATTAATAGCGGGTGTGCTCTTCTACATTAAGTACATGTCCTAGGAAACGTTATTTTTGTACTCTTGTAGAAGTATATACTCTAGCAAAATATCTTTTTGACATTTATTAAAAAAATGAATTAATGTGGAGAATAAAAAAGTCTGTTTTTCAGGGGATATTCCAATTGGGTCCGTATTATTTGAAACGTACTTTTCTTTATTTATTAACCCGTATATTTCTTGAAAATAAGTCTTGAAATATTCGCCTTCAGATAACGGTTTAATTGATTTATAATAGACGGATCTGAGTATATCTGGATGATCGCTTTCTAATTCTTTATATGTGTCTGGTAGTTCTGGCAAGACAAGAATGTCTTTTATCGCATTTCTTATTTGTTTAATTGTCTCTGGATACTCTTGCTTAGGAGTGCTTAAGGAAATATTATACTTTTGAGTATAGCTAGGTAAAAAATCCTCCATTAGCTGAACTAGAACGAGTAGGGTCTTAGCTTGCTGTTCTATATTGTCCGCTAGTTCGATAGATAATTCGTATGACAAGCTGTTACTGTTTTGCTGAATGTCAGGAAGTATCGCCTTGTTTAAAACGTATAAAACTTTCTCATAGAATTGATTAAATATTTGACTGTTATTCCACCGTTCCTCAATCAAATCCCAAACTATTACTAATACATCTTCTTTTTTTTGTAAAGCTTGAAAAAAAGAAGGAACTTCATCTAATGCTAAGAGCAGCTTAACATTCTCGAAAATCTCTTTAACTATTTCATTATTTTCCTCATCTTCAACCTCTTCGAACTGACCGACTTCTGTAAGACCTACGCCAACCTTTCCTTTTTCTGTAATGTTCCTAATGGTGATGTCGTCTATATAAAAACGATGAATTCCCTCGCGGTCAATGGTGATATACTCAGATAGCTGTCCTAATTGAAAAACGCCAGAAACATTGCCTATTTTAACCTTTTTAATATAATACTCATACACATGTGAGTAGTGTATATATTGATTAATATAGTGTATATATCCTTGTAAATACTCAATTTGTTGCTTTAAGTTTTGAATTTGCTGTTCATATTGCATCAATCAACACTACTCCTTTCACAAATCATTAGGCGCAACATACACTATATAATACTTATTCTGTTGGGGGTTGCTATATGTATTACGATAATCGTAATTTGATGCAGAGAACTTCACAGCCTCAGACTCAAGCACGACCGAAAAAAAAAGAAGTTCGTACTCCAAAGATTGATGTGTTCGAAACAGAGGAGAAATATTTTATTCGCTTAAGTCTTCCAGGGGTTAAAAAGGAGCATTTAAAGATATTCTTTAATGAGCAGGGTTTGCTTGAAGTAAAAGGAGAAGTGATTACGACACTGCCTGCTAACACGCAAAAAGTGATTGTACAAGAGATTTTTGAAGGACCTTTTCAACGACAGATTCGCCTTCCTAATAAATTAGATAAAAGGAATATAGATTACAGCTATGATAATGGTGTTTTGATCATGATACTAAGTAAATAACAAGGTTGTGAGAGCATGGCCATTGGAGATAATGAACCTATTGGAATAGTCTTTTTTGGTGGTATTAAAATAAATCAGATGGAAACGAACGCAGCGTTTGCGGTAGGCGAATCATTATTCCAATCGTTTGAGAGTCAAGTAAAAAACAATCTAATAACAGGACAAACGTTTGGAGATTTTCATGCGAACAATTTCCAGCCGATCGCATCACCGGTATATGACCCAGATGGTGTCGATAATGTTTTTCCAGTTACAGAGTCTACATTGGGCTTAGAGGATTAATAATAAAATCAAAAGTACACTTCATCCAAATGAAGTGTACTTTCTTTGTATAGGATACTGATAGTTATTATGGGGGTAGGGGTAGTAAGGCATGTAATTAGGATTTCTAACTAAATTGTCAGGATTATTGACTGGAGAATTATAAGGACTCATGTTGATATAAGATCCATCGCCGTATGCTCGACCAACACCATTTGTTTCTTGAGCGTAGCTTGAAAGATCTTTAAACATTCCCTTTCCCACTACAACTGCAGAGGAACTTGCCACCGAAAACACTTTGAGATTTCCAATGTTGATTTCAATTTTATGGATAGTAACGCCTCCTTTTAAAAGTCAAATGGAATGTCTAGTGTTTCATTCGCAGCTTTTTGAAACGTGTATAAAAGAATGCCTCCTTCATAGCTGTATGAGTAATCGGAAGTATTCACGGGCTTTTTTAAAGAGACTTCCTTTTCAAACACACGCTGTGGGCAATTACTAGCAAGCAATGTAACGGCACCTTCCGGTTTATATGATGGCATTTTTATTTTAAGAGTAAATCGCTGGTTATTTTTAAAGAAAATCTTTACATGCTTCAAATCAGTAAGGTTCGGAATGATGACGGTCACAAACAAATACTTATCATTTTCCCAAATTTCTATAGGTACATTTGGAGTTTCTCTTGTGTTTTTTGCTGCAGCCAACCCGTGCACATCACCCCAGAATTCATCGTTTATAATAGTATTATATTGTTTAACCATTTGTTTTATAGAGTGCAGCTGTTCCGGGTTAAATTGTTGCTGCGGCATCATATTGAAGGGAAAGCCATTCTTCTGATTAAAAAAGTCCATCGGATTCATCATTAAGTCACCCTCTCAGTCTTACTTCTCTAGTGTATTCGGGCGCATGCCTAATGGTTCGTATGTTAAGAGAATGTGAGTATCTTTAGATTACTGAATCAAATCGAACGTCGAAATAAGTCGAAAATTTAATTAGTAAAAGTATTGACAGAAATACCCTGTTAAGAGATATATTAATATTGTGATTATGACGACAGTGTCGTCGGAATTGATTGGACAACAAACAAAAATAAATGAATAAATAAACTGGGGGAAAAAGTATGAAGGTAACGTTTTTAACATTAGGGAGTCAAGGCGATGTTCAACCATACGTTGCTCTTGGGAATGAATTGGTCAAACGTGGGCATGACGTCGTGATATGTACAGGAGCTACATTTAAAAGTTTTATAGAAAATTATGGTATTACGTTTTATCCGGCATCAGCTGACTTAATGGCAATCGTTGATAGTGAAGAGGGAAGACGAGTTTTTAACGGTGGTCAATACAACATATTCAAGATGATGAAGTATGCTAAAGAGGTTATTACACCAGCGTATAGAAAAAGTATGGATGATTTTTTGGCTGCTGCTTCAGGATCTGATTTAATTGTTTACCACCCTAAGGCGCTAGGGGCAGTTGATATTGCTGAGTATCTGAAGATTCCATGCATTTGTTTACCACCGGTACCCATTGTATATCCTATTACGGAGTTTCCTAATTTCGCGATATCTGCCACAAAAAATCTCGGTCCATTTTTAAATCGTCTCACGTACAAAGCAATTCATTTTAGTGAGTCCCCATATATAAAACATATAAATGAGTTTAGAGCTAAGTCTTTAGGTTTACCAAAGAGAAAAACAGGTGAGCGATTGTTTGAGGTGAGTGAGCAAAAAATCCCTATCGTATATCCGATCAGCCCAGCATTGTTTAAAGAAGTGAAAAGTTGGAAGGACCATGTGTCTTTGACTGGATTTTTTTATTTAGAGATGGAGAATGCTAGTTTGGAAGAAGAACTAGATGAATTTATCTCCCGAGGTGATAAGCCTATTGTCGTTTCGTTTAGTAGTATGCCTTTGAAAAATCCGGAAGCGTTTAAAGAGAAACTTCTAACTGCTCTTAGAGAAACAAATAATCGCGCGGTTATTTTAACGGGAACAAGTGGTATGAGTTTTCAGCATGATGAGACTATATTTTCTGTGAGTAAAGCTCCTCATCGGTTGATTTTTCAACGAGCGAAGGGTATCATTCACCATGGTGGTGTAGGAACAATGGCGGAAGCTTTATTAAGTGGTGTTCCTCAACTTATTATGCCGTTTACAGTTGACCAACCATTTTGGGCATATCAGCTTCACTCTAAGGGGTATGCTATAAAGCCTTTACGTGAAAAAAATCTCAAAACGTCAGAGCTAGTGGCAGCACTACAACTAATGGAGAATGCTCAATATATAAAAAGTGCAATGAACATACAAAAAGAAATAGAAGCAGAAAGAGGATTAGATAAAGCCATTTCTTATATAGAAGATTTAGTGAAAAGGTAGAAGTAGGAGTGATTTTGTGCCAAAACAAACTTTTTTCAAATTAACTGAAGAAAAGCAGCAGCAAATTCTTGATGCAGCTATAGAAGAATTCGCTGAACAATCATACAATGAAGTCAAAATTTCTTCTATTATAAAGCGCGCTCAAATACCTCGTAGTAGCTTTTATGATTACTTTGAAGACAAAAAAGATATATATTTGCACATAATTAACTTAATTAAGCAAGAAAAGCAAGCTTACATGCTACCTGTGTTACAAGGTACTAAAGATAGCTTCTTTGATAGCTTTAAACGTTTATTTAAAGCAGGAGCTTCATTTGCAGCAGATTATCCTGCGTATGAAAAAATTGGAACGAAATTGTTTGAAGATAAAAAATTAGTGCGTGAAGTACTAGGCATAGAGGATTTTAATGTAGCAACCGTATATGAAAATATCTTGAAAGCTGGCATAAGTGCAGGTGAAGTCCGTTCAGATATTGATATATCCTTTATCGCTAAAACACTTCATGTTCTGTCGTCACAGTTGATGATGGAAGGCCTTGAGGACGAAAATATCAATTTAGAAGAATGGCTTCCGCAAATTACTGACAAGTTATTAATATTTATTAAAAATGGAGTAAGCGTTTCGTAAAACCTGCCACTTCCTGTAAAGGGAGGGCAGATTTTTTGTTGTAAGGTAAACTATTCATCGTTAGTCAAATCTAAGAAGGTGCCAAGAAAATTTTAGTAATTGTTAGACATTGTACATTATCATACTTTATACAAAAAAATAAAAAAACGTGTAATATTTTCCTTTATTGAGCGACTAATTAAGTAGAAAGGAGAATTAGGGTGAAGCGAATACAAAAAATATATGCAATGTACAGTCAGGATGTGTATCAATATTTGCTGTTTCTTACACACGATCCAACCCTTTCAGCGGACCTATTACAGGAGACATTCTTGAAGGCTATTTACTCATTACACAAGTTTAGAGGAGATTCATCAGTAAATTGGCATAGTTGGAGTATTTATTGTTTCTTATATATGGCAGTTCGTACAAGTAATTATAGAAAGCGGGTTTCATTTTCAAATATCCACTTATCCAATGTTTTTTAGTGGACTTTTTACACTACTGATGTTACTTAGGGGTCTTATTGCGAAGCTGTTGCATTTTGCATTTAAAAAAGAGGTGTAAGAATATGAAAAGTAGAAAACTATTAAAAATTATTGCGGCATTAGTTGCATTTATGCTTATTGGTATCATATTATTTGTTGCGAATGCATTTGTCGGGAATCCAATATCAGCGAAATTAGCTGATAGGGCTATTCACAAATATGTGGAGAGGAACTATTCTTTTATTGATCCTGTTGTTGAAGAAACATACTATAACTTTAAGAATGCATCCTATGCAGCACGAGTAAGCTCCTCGCAAAATATTGATATCCACTTCTTAGTGTATGCACGAAATGGGAAAGTTTTGCGGGATGATTATGATTCTTATGTGTTAGGAAAATTTAACACATGGCAAAGATTGTCCGATGAGTATTCAGCCCTAGCAAAAGCGCTTGTCGCAAGAGAACTTGGATACATCAATAACAGAACGATGGTCATGTACGATAAAGAAACGTTAGAAAATCCGGACTTATTTGAACTAGGCATGACCTTTGATAAATCACTGCCGTTAAGTACGGAAGTCATGCTACGACTTGAATTGACTGACAGTTCCATAGAACACAGTGCAAAATTATTAACAGATGCACATAACATGTTTAAAAAGAACGGTTGTTATTTTACAAAATATAGCTTGTATTCCGAAGCACCTGGTGTCGATTTAATGATTAACGATGTAACGCCAGAAGCAATTGAGAGTGAAGAGCTTCTATCGTTGCTACGAATGGCAGAGAAAGGACAAGATGCAAGTGGTATAAGAGTATTTAAAAAAGGTAACAATTAATTGATTTAAAACGACTGACTTATTAATCAGTCGTTTTTTATATTTTGCGTGCCCAGCAAGCCGTTAATTGCTAGTTGGTGAAAGTCCAACCTGAGTAAGTGCCAAGACGCTCAGTAGCTGACAGGCAACTGGTGGAGAAATCCTAAGGTTGAAGCCCTGTGACAAAGTAACTCATTCGTGAGTGCGAGCAAACTAACAGGTTGTAACATAAAGTGAATCCTGCCGCCTCGTCAATTACAACCCTCGTTCGAGGATGAAAGGGAAGTTGAGCCTAGTGGATATGGGCGAAAACCACGGAAGGTGTGAAGAACTTGGAAGAACAGCACCGAAGAATCCCCTGGGGTAAGGGGAGCGACATGTTAGAACAGTAATTAACGGAACTGGGGATACTCTCCTCGACACTTTTTTTAGAAAGTAAAGCAGAAACCTATAAGTGGAAACGAAGTGGTAGATGGTCGAGAGGGAGTCGGAGGGGGTCATAGTACCGGTAATGATAACGACAACATAACGTTATCTAGGGAAGGACGGCGCAAGCCAATACCCTACTTCGTTCATATGTTCAAAGGAGGTAAGAGTCAGTGAATGCCAAGAAAATGGCTAACTACACCAATCATGCCAAAGCTCAAGAACTCTGGAAAACATTATACCTTTGTGCCAAGGAAAGCAAAACACGTCGATTTCATGCGCTATATGATAAGATTTATCGACCTGATGTCTTATGGGAGGCATGGCAAAGAGTGAAACGTAAAAAGGGAAGTGGAGGAGTAGACGAGCAGTCACTAGAAGATATCCAAGTGTATGGTGAGAAGAAATTTCTGAACGAACTTTATTTAGAGTTAAAAGAAAAGCGATATCATCCACAACCAGTTCTACGAACTTACATCCCAAAAGATGATGGAAAGAAACGGCCACTAGGAATTCCAACCATTAAAGACAGAGTTGCACAAATGGCAACAAAACTAGTCATTGAACCAATCTTCGAAGCAGATTTCAAAGAATGTTCGTATGGATTTCGTCCCAAAAGAAATGCACATCAAGCAATAGCGAAGATACGTAAAGAGAGTAAAAAGAGCTATTGGGTATTAGACGTCGATATCCAAGGATACTTTGATAACATCAACCATAATAAACTGATGAAACTAGTTGAACAACGTATTAGTGACCGAAGGGTACTAAAGCTGATTCGAAAATGGTTACAAGCAGGCATTATGGAAGAAGGAAAACTCCGAAATTCTCTATTAGGTGCCCCGCAAGGGGGTGTCATTTCTCCTTTACTATCGAATATCTATTTAAATATGATGGATACTTTATGGGAAAAGAAATTCAATCATCTAGGCACTCTCGTTCGATATGCGGATGACTTCGTCATCTTGTGTAAGACGAAACAGCAAGCCGTGGAAAGTGTACGAGTGATTCAAACCATTATGAAGAAACTGGACCTTTCTCTACATCAAGAGAAATCAAGACTAGTTAATATTTGGGATGACTCTGAAGGGTTTGACTTTCTGGGGTTTCATCATCGTAAATTCCCCATTCGTAAGAAAGGGGAGCGTACATTCTTTATCATGAATCATATCCCAAGTAAGAAAGCCATGAAGAAAATGCGAAAGAAGATAAAAGACTATACCGAGCCACGTAGTAAACTATTTATGGATATAAAGGAGCTAGTAAAAGGTTTAAATCGTAAACTACAGGGATTTAAGAACTACTATCAACTTTCTCCATTATCTAAGAGGTGGTTGAATCGCATCGACTGGTACGTTTTACAGCGTTTGAATCTCTTCAATAATAAGAAGAGAAACAGACGTCATAAACATGCTTATCTACAAGACACAGTAAGAGAAATACAATTCATATTAGTGACATTGGCAAGTTAAGCAAGTACGTAAAGTCAAAGGAAGAAGAACGTCGGAAAGCCGTATGAGGGAAAACCTCACGTACGGTTTGATGAGGGGGAGCTGAAAATAAAAGAGATGGCGGAAGCCATCCCTTTGAAATCAGTTCTCTACTCTACTCTAAAGATTGATCATCCATTTCTAATAGCGCCGAGTTTACGAACGGGAAACTGCATTTAGTAGGCTTGCTAAAAGTTTAGCGAATGCCCTATTTGCAAGTGAAGATTTTCACAGTATATCGAAAATGTCCTGTCGAAATATGTTGACAAAACATGATATTATAGAGGGAGAAGTTCCGTCCATTTACTTACATATGTTAAGTATTATTTAACAAAGGATGATTTTTATATGAAAACAATACATTTACAAGAACGAGAAAAAAGAAGATTAGAAGAATTGCTTTCTTTAAATATTTTGGATACAGAAAAGGAAGAAGCATTTGATCGTATTACTAAAATTGCTAGTCAAATGTTTGCTGTTCCGATTTGTCTAATCTCGCTTGTTGATAAAGATCGTCAATGGTTTAAATCGTGTGTGGGACTTAGTGGTATTACGGAGACGAGCCGCGAAGTAGCATTTTGTCATCATGTAGTAGTTGGTGACAAACCAATGATTGTTAAAGATGCTACAAAGGACCCACGCTTTGCTGATAACCCATTAGTGACTGGTGAACTTGGACTGCGCTTTTATGCTGGAGCACCATTACGGACAAAGAAGGGCAATGTAATTGGTACTCTTTGTCTAAAAGATACAAAGCCTCGAAAATTCACTGATGAGCAAATGGCGTTGTTATCTGAATATGCTGCGCTCGTGATGTCAGAGTTAGAATTAAGAAATATTGTTAAGGAAAATGTTGTATTATCAGTAGCTATTGAAAAGTCTACAACAGGAGTTATCATAAGCAATCCTAATTTACCCGATAATCCTACTATTTTTGTAAATAAAGCTTTTAAGTCTATAACCGGATATGAAGAAGATGATGTACTAGGCCGTAATTGTAGATTTCTACAAGGCTCAGGTACAGATAAAGCAACCGTAGCAAAAATCTCACAAGCTATAAAAAAGGGCGAGGGAATAATTGTAGAAATATTAAACTACAAAAAAGATGGAACACCTTTTTGGAATGAATTGAAAATTGATGCAATTCGTGATCAGGAAGGAAATCTTACTCATTTCGTTGGGTTTCAACGAGATATAAGTGAAAGAAAGAGGATAGCAGTAGAGTTTGCGGCAAGAAAACAGCGTTACAAGGCGCTGTTCCACAGTAACAATGATGCTGTATATTTGATTGAACCGTCTGGTAGATTCTTTGAGGTTAATGAAGCCTGTTTAAAGCTGACAGGATATAGTGATGAAGAGCTGCAAAATATGCACTATAGTGAGCTAATTGATGAAAAATATAACGAAGAAACTCGACAATATTTTAAAAGGGTTGTGGAGAACTTTGAATCACTGGAGTTTGAAACAGAGCTTATTGATAAGTATGGTACGAAGAAAATTTTAAGTGTAAAAGCAACACCTATTGTTATAGAAGATGAACTCATTGGGTTGTATGGAATATCAAAGGATATCACTCTTATTAAGGAGAGTGAAAAACAGTTAAAAATAGCTTCAAAGCTCGTTCAAAGTATGAGGGAAGCTGTTGTCATAATAGATGAAAACGGTAAAATCATAACAGTAAATGATGCATATGAAAAAATGTTCAACCGAAAAAAAGAAGAGGTTTTACAAAAAAATATCTCTGATAGAATTAAAGAACAAGGGCTTGAAGAAATGCAACAAGAAGTGAGGTCGACGATTTTAACAGGTAATGCTTGGGAAGGACAAATTAATATTAAGCTAACAAATGGTCATCTCAAATCTCTTTGGTTGCGAGTAGATGCCATTATGGATGAATCAGGAAATAGAACAAATACTGTCTGTTTGCTAAGGGATTTAACAGAAAAAGAACAAATCCAAAATGATGTTAAGTTAGCGGGGAAAATTCAATCTAGCTTTCTACCTGAACCATTTGATAATAAATTTGTCGGACTTAAATATATTTTTAAACCTAATCAATACGTGAGTGGAGACTTCTTTAATTATAAATGGATAGAAAATGATACAAAATTAGCTGGAGTTGTATTTGACGCAATGGGTCATGGCATAGCAACAGCGTTACAAACATCTGTATTAAGAGTTTTGTTTCAAACTATTGCTGAGAAGCAAGTATCCCTCGCTGATAAAGTTAAATACATTAATCAGGAAATCACTAAATATTTGACTGACGAAGTGTTTGTTGCTGGTGTCTATTTCGAGTATGATGTAAAAAAGCAAATCCTTCATTACGTTCCTTGTGGAATTAATGAGTTTTTTATTGAGAAACAAGGTAAGGTTCATAAGATATCGAACAAAGCTTATTGTATTGGGATGTTTGAGAATGTGCCATTTGATGAGTACATAATAGATCTGCAAGAAGGAGATATAGTTCACTTTTTGACAGATGGTATAACCGATGTACTCCACCCAACGAGTAAGGCGGAAAATTTATTTTCGATTTTAGAACAGTTTTGTAATCAAAGTACTTTACAGGACGATGCAACTGTTATGAGTTTATTCGTAAAAAGGCAGGGGACAGTTCTATTGAAGGAAACAGTGTGTGTGAATGACTGGAAGGGCATTGAAATTATTAAGCAGCAATCATCAAGTTTATTTCAATCAGCTTTTGATAAGGATTTTGGGTTTGTGGAAATATCCTTTAATGAAGCATTAAATAATGCTCTTAAAGCTTCAACTGAAGTTACAGTAGAAATTGTACAAACTAATCAAGAATTTAAAATTACGGTATCTGATAATGGTCCCGGTTTCAATGTTAACGAGAAGTTACAAGAGATAGAAGAAAAAAATGATCAGCTTATGGACGAATTGATGTGGGCTTATTCCGAATCAGGAAGAGGAATATACTTAATGAAAAAGCTCATGGATACCATTGTATATAACGATTTGGGTAATCAGGTCACACTATACAAAAACATGAGAGGGGATTTCAATGAGGATAAGTAGTGAAATACAAGATAACAGTGTATATATAATGCTTGATGGAAAAATGTATGTTCAGGAATCAAATGCTGTTCGGGATGAAGTGTATAATTATGTTGAACAAGGGTACGTAATGTTTGTATTTGATATGAAAAAATTAGAGTATATTGATAGTTCCGGTTTAGGTGTATTAGTTGGACTTCACAAAAAAATTACAAATGAAAATGGCAAAATTATATTAAAAGGAATAAATGGAATGGTTAAAGATGTCATTGAATTAACAAGACTTAACCTAGTTTTTGAAATACAAGCATAGGCAACCGACTTCAAGTAAGCATGTGATTTAGTCTAAATCACATGCTTTTTGCTTTTATTGTTGAATATTCTGCTGCAAATTCAGGTGAGTACACGCCAATGTTTAGTGTTATTGTTACAAGTTTGTGGTGTGCGACATTGTTAGATCGCATAGTGATGAGGAACTGTAACAGTACAATTCAGGTTATGTGCCTTTTGTCAGCTTTGTTTCTATACTTAAATTGCTAAGCCAAGCAATTAATTTTAAAAATTTTAAGCATACATAGCACATTTTTCAGACTCTCACATATATTATGTCTTGTGTGAATATATGACGAGAGGATGACACGGAATGAATAGCAATCATGTAAAAGTTATAGCAAATAAAAACACTGCTGGTTACAAAGTAATCTCAGTTAATGTATCAGTACCAACAGAAAATTTATACGCAGTTGTAACACCTGTGAAAATCAAAGACTAAGAGCGTAGACATAATAGTATGACAATCCATAATATGTAACCCAGAAGCTAACCATATTTTGTAAATAGTGTTAGCTTCTTTTTATTTAGGAAGTAATAGTTTGCATAATACGATTGAAGAGAAAATATTGTATAATATTAAATAAATATATTTGAAAGAATATTCAGTTAAAAATAAAATTGAGGTGAGAGGATGCAAGTGTATTGTAGATACTTAAATGATTTAATGACATCTGCGCGACAAACGTATCCACTTTTAAATCCACATACACGAGAAAAAATTCTAGATATTCCTGATTGTAGTAACGAACAGATGTTACAAGCCATTGAAAGAAGTAAGTATGCTTATAAGGAAATGAGAGCGTTATCATCAGAAAAACGGTCACAAATATTAGATAAGATAAGTGAAAGAATTGCTGAATTAAGAGAAGAATTTGCACGTGTTATTACATTAGAGTCTGGTAAACCAATCAGATATTCCCGTGGTGAGGTAGATCGCACAATACAAACATTTAAATTCTCAGCAATCGAGGCACGCAAGCTTGAGGGAGAGTCGATTCGTTTAGATGCAGCGGCGAATGGTGCTGGTCGAGATGCCTATACAATCTTTCAACCTATTGGAGTTGTCGGTGCGATAACACCATTTAATTTTCCGCTTAACTTAGTTGCGCATAAAGTTGGGCCAGCACTTGCAGTTGGAAATACCATCATTGTAAAGCCGGCTGAAAAAGCACCACTCTCAGCAGTTAAGCTTTTAGAGGTAATGAACGAAGTAGGTTTACCACCGTATGCTTATCAGGTAATAACAGGAGATGGTCCGCGTTTAGGTGCTATTTTGATAGATCATCCCGATGTAGCAAAAATATCTTTTACAGGAAGTCCAAAAGTAGGGAAGCAAATTAAATCTCGCGCAGGGCTAAAAAAGGTTACATTAGAACTAGGGAATAATTCTGCTATATATGTGGATAAAAGTGTAGAAGAGAAAATAGCAGAAATAGTAAAAAAAGCAGTAGAAGGAGCTTTTTCTTATAATGGTCAAGTTTGTATAAGTACGCAGAGAATATATGTTGATAAACGTATTAGCAAACAATTCATTCGAATTTTTAAAGAAGCTACTGAGTTATTACAATACGGAAATCCATTTGATGATGACACAAACCTTTCCGCGCTTATTGATGAAAATGCTCAAAGGCGAATTATAAGCTGGGTACATGAAGCGATTGGGGGCGGAGCTACATTAATTTCTGGTGGTGAATTACTTCAGTACGGCATGAAACCGACCATTTTGTTGAATGTACCTGCAAGTATGAAAGTGTCTTGTGAAGAAGTATTTGGACCAGTAGTAATTATCAATGAGGTTGAAACCGCAGAAGAGGCTCTTGTTGAGATGAATAATAGTGATTATGGATTGAATGCCGGTTTATTTACGTATGTATTACCGCAAGCATTACGATTTGCTCACGAGCTTGAAGTGGGGCAGGTGCTCGTAAATGATATTCCTACTTTGAGATTCGACCATATGCCGTATGGAGGTATTAAGTCATCTGGATACGGATACGAAGGCATTAAATACGCTATGCGTGAGATGGTAAACATGAAATTCATTAGTTTAAATTATGACTTTTAATTTAGTGTCATGTTTGTTAGGAGTGGTTGCTAGTGTATAAATTTATATCACCAAATAAAATCTATTATGGAGAAGGCTCATTAGATAAAGTTAGTGATATTATTCAATATTTGTCAACTAAAAGAGTATATGTTTTAATAGATCCTATTTTAAAAAAGCTAAGTGCATTAGATTCACTTTTTAACCTTTTAGAAGAACATAACATACAAATGTGCGAATCAACAAAAGTTGTTCCTGAGCCGTCATTACAGTTGGGTAATGAGATTGTTGAGGAAATACGTTTGTTTGATCCCGATTTAGTGATAGGCATTGGGGGAGGAAGTGCACTTGACTTGGCAAAATCTGCTGCTGTTGTCGCCCGAAATGAAGGTATGGTAGAAAATTACTTAAATTTGACAGGTGATCGTCAATTAGTTGAAAAGGGAATAACGAAAGTGCTAATTCCTACTACTGCGGGAACAGGATCAGAAGTAACGGATATTGCAGTCTTTTCACTAAATGAATCGAAGGATGTTATTACTGACCCATTGCTACTAGCAGACTATGCTATTGTGGATCCTACCTTAACTTACACATTGCCGGCAAGAATAACGGCTTCAAGCGGTGTTGATGCTCTTACTCATGCCATTGAATCATACACGTCCGTAAACGCTACCCCGATGACTGATCTGCTCGCGTTAGCTGCAATTGAAAAAATCTCATCTAATATTCGATCTGCGCTGTCTAATCCCCAAGATAGATATGTTAGAGAAGAAATGGCAATGGGAAGTATGCTTGCTGGTCTTAGTTTTTATAATGCTGGAGTTGCTGGAGTACATGCGTTGGCATATCCGCTTGGTGGACTCTTTAAAATCCCACACGGTGAGTCGAATGCTATACTTCTACCATATGTGTACGATAGTATTTGGCCAGATTGTATTAAGAAAATGACTAACGTAGCGAAGGCATTAAGACTAAAAACGGAGGGTCTTAAAGAGACCGAGGTATCTGTCGCGGTTGTGAAGAGCTTACTTGACTTAATAAAAGATTTAGGACTACCCACTACTTTAAAAGAATACGATATTAAACAATCTGATTTAAGTAACTTAATAGTAAACGGAATAAAACAAAAAAGGTTATTAAGTAGAAGTCCAAAAAAATTAGGTTTAAAAGAAATTGAGAGTATTTACACAAACGCATATGATGGTACGTTGACAGGTTGCGAGTGACGTTTTTTTGTTATTTAGGAGGGAGATAGCATGTATAAAACTATTATTCATCCCCGGGTGTCAGAAACAGATGGCGTTGGTCATATTAATAACACAACTATCCCGATTTGGTTAGAAGCAGGGAGACATGAAATATTCAAGCTTTTTAACCCAGATGACTCGTTTGATAATTGGAAAATGATTATTATTAACATGAATATTGATTTTATCCGTCAAATCTACTTTGGTAGACCAGTTATTATATGTACGTCGGTTAAAAGGTTAGGGAATTCAAGCCTACAACTTTATGAAGAGATACTCCAGGACAAGGAGATATGTGCAAAAGGAATAGTAACGTATGTAAACTTTAATCGAAACACACAAAAGTCTGAACCAATACCTGATGATATTCGTAGACAATTAGAGTCTCACCTAATTTCATAGTAGTGATTATTTATAGGTATACGAACTATGTATAAGCTTTAAAATTTCAATCCGCTCAGGTAGATATTAATTGAATAGCTTATGTAGTTTTGTGAAAGCTATCAGTAGAGAAACCTGAAGGAGAGATTTGTTTGAATGATAAATTAAAAAATATAATTCAAAAAACAAAACAAGTATTTCAGCAAACATCGGAACAAATAATTACTATGATTAACTCAAATAATGTATCAGTAGAAGAGTTGATATCTTTTATCAAAAATCATGAGGATACAAGAGTTAAATCTGAGGAGTTACTAGGAATTACATTTAACCATTATAAGTTGAATTATGAAAAATACCATTTTCTGCTTGAAACACGTACTATGGATAAGCGTGAGTACATATTAACATTCAAACTCAGCACAAATCATCGTAGTATCATTAAGTATAATTCATACAATTCAAATCATAAAAAAGATGGATTAATACGAATACCTTCATTTATTAATTAATTTCACAAAAACACAAAGTATAATGCTTTGTGTTTTTTTAGGTGAATAAAACATTTACAAAAGTGAAACGTCAAAAGGGAGGCGGTAGGGTGCTTTGCTGATTTACTGTCTTGCTTTGTTTTATCGAACGAGCAAAGGGATTCTATGATAGTATGATATAGAAAAGTAAAAGTGAGAATCGGTAGTGTCAAAGGTGATGATAATGAGAGGAAATTAATCTTTGCCTAAGTCCGTAACCGCGAGTGACTAATGAATGATAACTCACTAGTGCAGATACAAATGGAGGTATTAATGTGTCAATAATAGAAACAATGAAAAAGCGGCAATCGATAAGAACATATGATATTCAAAGCATAAGTGAATCAGACCTTAAACAAATACAAAAGTATATTAGTAATAATGAAAATTTATGTGGTCCTTTCCATAGAACAGGAAGAATTGAGTTTGTTCAAGTTACTCATAATACAACTGACAAAGGCATTAAATTGGGTACATATGGTTTCATTAAAAATCCAAGAGCATACATAGTTGGGGTTTGTGAAAACAATACTAATTCATTAATTGAATTTGGATATGTATTTCATAAACTAGTGTTATATATGACAGAAATGCATATTGGTACCTGTTGGATGGGAGGAACGTTTAATAGGAACTCTTTTGAAAAGGAAATTAACATACGTGAAGACGAGTTTATACCTTGTATAACGCCAATAGGTTATCCAAAAGATAAACAAAGAGTGTTTAATAAAGCTCTTCGACTTGTTGTAAAGGCAGACAATAAAAAAGGGTGGGATCAACTATTTTATTATACTAATTTCACTACGTCTTTAAATAAAGAAGATGCAGGTGATTTGAAAACACCTATTGAAATGGTAAGGATAGGTCCTTCCGCATCAAATAAGCAACCTTGGAGAGTTCTTCTGTCTCAAGAAAAAAATTTATGTCATTTTTATATAGAACATACTCCTAATTATAGCACTAAGTTAGGATATGATATGCAACTCTTAGATATGGGCATTGCTATGTGTCAATTTGATTTAGCATGTAAAGAGTTAAATGTTTTTGGAGAATGGATAAAAGATGAACCTAAAGTACAAGTACCTAATGATAATTTTGAATATATAGCTACATGGAGTCGAATTGGTTGAGGTATAAATCTGTGCGTCCAAGGATAGTGTGGGCGCGCATTTTTTGAAGAGGCATTGAATTTGCTAGTATAGTACTTCCATAATTTACAATGCTTAAAAAGCTTGTTATTAGTTTTCAATGATGATATATTTATAAACGTCGCTTCAAACGAGTGGCAATTGAAAAATTAAGATTTAAAAAAAGATGTTGACGGCGAAATTGATATTGTGATATATTATTAAAGTCGCTTTTACGACAACGTGAAAAATCAGCTCTTTGAAAACTAAACAAAACCAAGCGCTAAAACGTTTCTATTATATAGAAACAAAACAAGCGGCTTTTAAGTCACAAAAAAGAATTGCCAGATGTAAATTTGAGCAAGTCAAACTTCTTTTCGGAGAGTTTGATCCTGGCTCAGGACGAACGCTGGCGGCGTGCCTAATACATGCAAGTCGAGCGAACCACTTCGGTGGTTAGCGGCGGACGGGTGAGTAACACGTGGGCAACCTGCCTATGAGACTGGGATAACTTCGGGAAACCGGAGCTAATACCGGATAACTTTTATCTTTGCCTGAAGATAAATTGAAAGATGGCTTTTAGCTATCACTTATAGATGGGCCCGCGGCGCATTAGCTAGTTGGTGAGGTAATGGCTCACCAAGGCGACGATGCGTAGCCGACCTGAGAGGGTGATCGGCCACACTGGGACTGAGACACGGCCCAGACTCCTACGGGAGGCAGCAGTAGGGAATCTTCCACAATGGACGAAAGTCTGATGGAGCAACGCCGCGTGAGTGAAGAAGGTTTTCGGATCGTAAAACTCTGTTGTTAGGGAAGAACAAGTACCGTTCGAATAGGGCGGTACCTTGACGGTACCTAACGAGAAAGCCACGGCTAACTACGTGCCAGCAGCCGCGGTAATACGTAGGTGGCAAGCGTTGTCCGGAATTATTGGGCGTAAAGCGCGCGCAGGCGGTCCTTTAAGTCTGATGTGAAAGCCCACGGCTCAACCGTGGAGGGTCATTGGAAACTGGAGGACTTGAGTGCAGAAGAGGAGAGTGGAATTCCACGTGTAGCGGTGAAATGCGTAGATATGTGGAGGAACACCAGTGGCGAAGGCGACTCTCTGGTCTGTAACTGACGCTGAGGCGCGAAAGCGTGGGGAGCGAACAGGATTAGATACCCTGGTAGTCCACGCCGTAAACGATGAGTGCTAAGTGTTGGAGGGTTTCCGCCCTTCAGTGCTGCAGCAAACGCATTAAGCACTCCGCCTGGGGAGTACGGTCGCAAGACTGAAACTCAAAGGAATTGACGGGGGCCCGCACAAGCGGTGGAGCATGTGGTTTAATTCGAAGCAACGCGAAGAACCTTACCAGGTCTTGACATCCCTATGCCCGCCCTAGAGATAGGGTTTTCCCTTCGGGGACATAGGTGACAGGTGGTGCATGGTTGTCGTCAGCTCGTGTCGTGAGATGTTGGGTTAAGTCCCGCAACGAGCGCAACCCTTGATCTTAGTTGCCAGCATTTAGTTGGGCACTCTAAGGTGACTGCCGGTGACAAACCGGAGGAAGGTGGGGATGACGTCAAATCATCATGCCCCTTATGACCTGGGCTACACACGTGCTACAATGGATGGTACAAAGGGCTGCAAAACCGCGAGGTTGAGCGAATCCCATAAAACCATTCTCAGTT